>NZ_JAWOCL010000042.1:0-10117 GCF_046483825.1 Sodalinema sp. | reverse complement strand
TGTTCCCTGTTCCCTGTTCCCTGTTCTATTAAGAGGAAGAGCGCCGCTGCCGTTCCCGCTCAATTTCCGCTTGCAGCGCTTCAATCTGCTGCCGTAAGCTGCTGACGGTATTGCCGTCATCGGTGCGGACATTGACCGCGCCTCGGGCATCATCATGACGATAATCCCCTGAACGAATCCGCTGATACTCGGCAGACTGTCCCCATTGGCGGATATAGTGAAGCCGCTCTACAGCAAAAGGATGAGTGGCCATACCTTGAGCGCCGTTATAGAGCAGAAACTTATAGACTTGATTCAATTCATCGCGATCTAACTCTTGGTAGCGTTGCGACTGGCGGATAAACTCCTCCATGTCCAGTTCATGGGCATATTTTTGACTTCCCCCAGCCATGATCATGAGGGTTTGCGTCACTGTATCGAGATCGTCCATCACCAACAAGGCCGCGCGATCGGCTGAGAGTTCGGCTTTACGTCGCCATTCATAAAAGGCGTAGAGTAAGCCACTCCCGAGGACATTGCCCATACCAAAGGTGAACTCGCCCACAAACATCGCCGTGGAAATGGCCCACATGGCCATCTGAATCAAAATCGTATGGCCACATTTGAGATGTCCTAACTCATGGGCGATGACGGCCTGAAGCTGCTCTTCATTCACGGCATCGACGAGGCCGGAGTTGAGGGTAATCGACGCATGATCTTGTCCGAGGGAAACGGCGTTGAGTTGAGGATTCTGAGACACGAACAGGAGCGGTTCCGGGGAGATATCGAGGGCGCGAACAGCCTCACGAAAGCGTTGGTAGATGCTCGAATACTGTCGCGGCCCCACTTGAATATAATTGCCGGTCATAAACACCGCTTGGGGGCGTTCATAGACATATTCAACAAACTTACGGGCTACGCCATCAAAGCCTGGTAGGCTGCGTAGCGCCTCTTCGGCTTCGCGATCGAGGGGATGACGGAAGGCTTCGCTTGAGAGTCCAGGATAGTCAGGCATAGGGCGGTTTAGGGTTACGGGTATATCGTTGCTCGGTGGCCGTTCAGAGCGAGTTACAGGGTTTCTTTCCCTGTTGTATCGCGTTTTGGCGGCGATCGCCTTCGGTCTCTGGGAAAATTTGCCGGCGATCGCTTGCGCTTTGAGAACAGCTTGCTAAAATAGTACCTATAGAAGACTGCGGCGTTGGTGACTGCCAATATTGTTTTACGATCTATACTTGTCCTGTATGAGGCCCTCAATGTACTTGTGGCTCGGTATGCTAACCTCGCGTTAGACTCCTGGAGCCGGAGATAAAGGGCTGAGGGACCATCTGGGTTATAGATGGCTCCCACTGTCGCATACAGGTCGGAAGCTGAGGTAAGACGGCGCTGCGGTTTTCTTTTTTTGAGTCTCCATTGCTCAGACCCTGCAACGCTTCAATCGGGTCAAAATGGCGAGATTGCAGACTATGACCACAGCATAGTCCCGAAAAACTCGATAGAATGAAGTCTCAACAGTACATTCTATCAATCGTGTTGTGACGGTACAAACTCCCTCCTCTCAGTCTTCTTTACAACGACAGTTTTGGACGTGGCGCGGACAGTCCATTGCTTATACCGTCAATGGTGACGGACCGCCCCTGGTTCTCATCCATGGATTTGGTGCGTCTATTGGCCATTGGCGTCAGAATATCCCCGTTTGGGCGCAATCAGGCTATCGTGTCTATGCCCTCGATTTGCTGGGATTTGGTGAATCGGCCAAACCGCCCTTTGACTATTCCATTGAACTCTGGCGAGATTTACTGGCGGACTTTTGGCAAGAGTTCATCGGTGAACCCACCGTATTTGTCGGAAATTCCATCGGCGCTTTGTTGGCGTTGGTGATGGCGGCCCAACATCCAGACGCCAGCCAAGGAGCGGTGTTGCTCAATTGCGCCGGTGGCCTGAATCATCGGCCCGAGGAGTTGGCGTTTCCCTTACGGCTGGTCATGGGGACGTTTGCTAAGTTAGTGGCTTCAAAAAGCTTGGGTTCCCTGATGTTTAACCAGGTGCGACAGCCACGACGCATTCGCAACACCCTGTATCAAGTCTACGGAAATCGCGAGGCGGTGACCGATGAGTTGGTGCAACTTCTCTATGAACCCTCCTGTGATGCGGGGGCGCAACAGGTGTTTGCTTCGATTTTGTCGGCGCCTCCGGGGCCAAAACCCTCAGAGTTGCTCGATTCCGTTCGTTGTCCGGTGTTGGTCCTCTGGGGCGAGGATGACCCCTGGACTCCGGTGAAAGGGGCCGAGATTTACCGCCAATGGGGTGAACGCCATCCGGTAGAGTTCCATTCCATCCCCCAAACGGGCCATTGTCCCCATGATGAACGTCCCGAGGTGGTGAATCCGTTGGTCTTGGACTGGCTAAACCGTCACGTCGTCAGGTAGGCTAAGTCCCGAAAGACTATTCGAGGTCGTTGGGGCGAACTGGGTTCGCCCCGAAAAAATCTAAGCCGCAAGCTAGGGCGTACTTTACGAACAGCTCACAACAGCAGAGTTGGTTGTTGGTTGTTGGTTATTCATTGCTATAAATAGGAATCATCGGTATGACAAAAACAGGACAACATTGGTGGGAAAAGGGAATTATTTACCAGATTTATCCTCTAACTTTTGCGGATGCGAATGGGGACGGAGTTGGTGATATTCAGGGAATTATTCAGCGCTTAGATTATCTCAATGATGGCAATCCTGATAGTGAAACATCTTTGGGGATTAATGCGATTTGGTTGTCTCCCATCAATGAGTCTCCGATGATGGATAATGGCTATGATGTGAGTGATTATCGGGGAATCTGCCCTATTTTTGGGACAATGGCAGATTTTGAGCAATTGGTGGACGAATGTCATCGGCGGGATGTTAAGATTATTTTGGATTTGGTTTTGAACCATACGTCCAATCAACATAGTTGGTTTTTGGAGTCTCAACAAGACCGGAATAATCCCAAGGCGGATTGGTATTTATGGCAAGAAGGCTATAAAGATAATTTACCCAATAACTGGCTATCCTATTTTGGCGGGACGGGTTGGACGTATTGTGAAGCCCGACAACAGTATTATTTTCACACGTTTAATAAGAATCAGCCTGATTTAAATTGGCGCAATCGTGAGGTACGGGCTGCTATTTATGATGTGGTTCGCTTTTGGCTCGATAAGGGAGTGGATGGCTTTCGCTTAGATGCGTCAAGTGTTTATAGCAAGGACAAGTTTTTTCGGGATAATCCGCTCAAGTTTGGTACAAATGATAAGAATGAATATAATAATTATCATCATTTGTATGAAAAGAATCTCCCGGAAAATCATGAGATTGTGCGGGAGATTCGTGAAATTTTGGATGAGTATGGCGATCGCCTACTCATTGGCGAAACCTTCATCGACAATCGCCTCTATGAATCCAACACCTTTTATGGTGCCCATAACGACGAACTCCATCTGCCCTTTACCTTTGAATTTGCCTTTAGTCCCTGGTATCCGGGCTATTTACAACGGGAAATTGAACATAAAGAATTGGTGACACCCGCCGGGGCGCAACCGGTGTACTTTTTTGATAATCATGATATCCCGCGCCATTTATCTCGCTGGGTTGAATGTAGTCTTTGTATTGATTCTCATGCGATCGCCCAGGCGGCGGCCACATTATTATTAACCGTGCGGGGAACCCCGGTTTTGTATTATGGCCAAGAATTGGGAATGGTGGATCATGAGGAGATTCCCCCGGAGAAATTACGGGATAAAGCGATCGCCCCGAGTACCAGTGGGGAAGTTCCTGAACATCGTGACGGTTCCCGAACCCCCATGCAGTGGGATGATTCACCTCAAGCGGGGTTTAGCTTTGGTAAAGATGTGGAACCTTGGCTACCGGTTCACCCGAATTACACGGCTTTGAATGTTGAGAATGCTTGGAAAAACCCCGATTCGCTGCTGAATTTCTATCGTCGTTTGATTCAGTTGTACCTAAAAAGCCCAGCCTTGCAACGGGGAACCTGGCGATCGCTGATTAACTATCCCCACGAACATTTAGCCTATTTACGCGAAGCCAAGGAACAAACCATTTTGGTGGTGATCAACTTCTCCTTCCAGAAACCGCTGGATCTCGATGAACCCATCGATCGCGATAATTGGACGGTGTTACTGTCGAATCACTATGAAGCCGGTACTGTGATGACCATTCCCGAGACGCTTCAGTCTTTTGACATCTGCTTGTTTGGGAAAGCCCACTAGAAACGCCTACTAGAAACACCTACTCATCTAGGGAATTCTCAATCACCGGCCCATCCCAGTCAATGGGAATCCCCTCATCAAACTTACGTTGCAAATCCGGTTCTGGCGGGGGAGGGGGATTCAACTGGGCATCCCAATCGCGGATTAGCCGTTGGGCCTCAGCGTGGGCTTCGGTGTAACTGGGGATGCGCTCAGCGATCGCGATCGCCCCCTCCAAACTCCGCCAAGCCTGCGACTCGGCTAACTCCAGGAGTTCCCAACCGAGATTACGGATGAGGCGATCGGCATCGGCCCGCTGGCCGCCATAGCGGGTAATGCCGTTGGCGGTGCGAATGGCTGATTCGAGGGATTCCGCCGAACCGCCATTGGCGAGACGATAGGCTTGATCGAGGAGATCGCGATCGCGCTGGGCGCTGTTCCAACGGGCGATCGCGGTTTGTGCTTCTCGGGCCAAGGCACTATCGGAGGGGATGCGTCGGGCCGTGGCGATGGCATCATCGAGGTTCCCCGCATTGGCTTGACGTTCAGCCTGACTGAGAATCGGGCGATCGCGTTGTTCACTAATCGTCCGTTGCCAACGGTTCACCTGATCTTGGGCCTCAGTATAAAGCGCCCGAGAGGAACTAATCCGCTGCGCTTGAGCGATCGCCTGTTGATAATTTCCCTGACGCGCCAAGGCTTCGGCCCGCTGCAAAATCGGACGATCCTGATTGGTTTGCAACTGATTGCGCCAGCGCTCAATCTCTTGCTGGGCCTCATCATAGAGAGAGGTCGTATCCGAGATCAGTTCGGCTTGAGAAATGGCCGTTGTCAAATCTGCAATACTGCCCGTACGAGCGGTATTGCGGGCGCGTTCGAGAACCGCCACCTGATCAATCGCCGTTTGCCATTGTCTAATCCGATTTTGAGCGCGATCGTACAATGGACTCTCCAGAGGAATCCGTTGAGCCTGAGTGATCGCGTTTTCTAAGTTTCTCACGCTGGGCTGCCAGGCCAGAAACTCGCCTCGGGCTAAAATCACAAAATCATCGGCTTCTTCTTTTAACTGGGTGCTAGCCGGAACCCGCCGAGCGATACCAATGGCTTCCGTGAGGTTTTGGGCCGCCAGTTCCGCATCGGCTAAATCCAACATCGCCCGGCCAAACTCCTTCAACGCCTCTTGAGCGCTGGCATGGGCAAAGGAATCTAAGCCAATTTGTTCTGCCAGATTGATGGCTTCGAGGAGATGATCGAGAGTGCGGCGGTTGGCGAGGTTTTTCGCCCTAGCCAGTTGGTTGACATCATCGCGGGCCTGTTGAACTCGCTGCGTAATCTCTTCATGTTTGGTGACGCGCCAATGTTGATTTTCCACAGAACGCAGGCGAGTGGCGGCGGCAAAGGCCAGGTTCCAGCGGCGGTTTTTGAGATGATCTTCAATGTCAGCGTAGAGATCTTCGGCTTGCGTCCAAATGGCTTTCCATTCCTCGATACGCTGTTCAATGACCGGTTCAATGGTGGCTTGGGCGCTCGGGGAGAGTTTTTCGGTGGGAATCCGTCGTGCGGTGTCAACGGCGTTTAAGAAGTCGCCCTCATGGAAGGAGGCTTCGGCTAAATCGAGGAGTTCTTGGGTCCAGATTTCGATTTGCTGGTTAATTCTGGGGCGTAGGCCATGATCCTCGGGCAGTTCACTCACCAGGTCGATCGCTTCGAGGATATCGTCAACGGTTTGTTTATCGGCGGCCAACTGTCCACAATAAAGGCGCATTGAGGCTGAGGCGGTGGGCCAGAAGATGCGGGGACAATTGGGAACTGTGGGTAACGTCAGCAGCAAGGCGGCGGCGGTGATGGCGGTGCCGATGGTTCCGACACCAAACAGAAGTGTCCAGAACTGCCATCCCGGAAGCCAGGATGTCCAAGAGCGTTCGCGTCGTGGGTTCCTCGGGCGTTCTCGGTCTCGTTGCTGCTGGTTTCGTTCGATCAGTTGGGTTGGGGAGTGAGATTCCCGCCGCGATCGCTCGAACGATAGGTTTGTTTTTTTCCTCATCACCAAAACCCCTGTACGTTGAACGGCTGAGATCACACGTGGCGATCAGTATAGACAGTCGTCACAGAGGTTATCCTAGCATTGTCTTTTGCCGAGGATCAGCCAAGGGACTGTTTGGGGATCATTTCAGGGCAAAGCGGCGACGACGAACTTTGTTGGGATCAATGCTGATGATTGCCTCATCCCAAGAGAGCGATCGCAGGCTTTCTTGCCAAACATTCGCCTGATAGACCTGTTGATGGGTGACGTCAACGGCGGTCAGCCAGCCACTTTCGAGGGTATAGACTCCGGTATCAATCCCCAACCAGCCACAGCCACGAACCAGTTGCCCAGATTTGACTCCCGGAAAGGTAAAGGTGATGGTATGTCCGATAATGATTAATTTGTCGGGAAAATAGGGTTGTGTTTGACGATGGAAGACATCGCGAATCCAGCAAAACTCTTGACTCGACTGTTCGGCGATGGGCAGATTGGGGTTGACGCCGGCGTGAACGAGCCAAACATCACCGCGATCGCGATAGGCGGGTAAGGATTCGAGCCAGTTGAGATGTTCAGACATGATCCCGGAATTGGGATAGCTTTCTAGGGTAAGGTCGCCACCACCACTGAGCCAAAAATCAAAATAACGATCGTCATGTTGGCCATAGATCAGGGCCGATAGCATCATCTCTTCATGATTGCCTCGAATCGCGTAATAGGACGGATGAGACATGATTAAGTCCACGACTTGATAACTAGCTGGACCGCGATCGATGAGATCACCTAAAAAATCCACGCGATCGCCGTCTTTTAAGTCGAGGCTGTCCAACAGTCGGACTAGAGTATCGTAATGACCATGGACATCGCCAATTACGATTTGTCGGGGTGGGGTTGACATGAGACAAGTCCTGTGGTTGGAAGACTCGTAGAACTGGAGGGGAAATGCTTAAGTTCCCGATGAGTTCTCGATCATCTTCCAAAAAAATAGAGTTTCCCTAATCCAAGTATATCGAGAGCCATCCCCCCCAAGATATTGACCGGTTAAAGTTTTGATGAGGATTTTGAAGGGAACCCAGCCAACTGACCGAAGTGGCCGCGACTCGTAACACCACAAAACCGAATTGCGAGCGCGAGCGTAACTGCCATAACACGTCAACCCTGATGACCCCTTCTAGGAGATATCTCTATGAAAGTCCGCTATTTAGCCAATATGTCCATCGCCTCAATTCTCGGGTTAGGTTTAGCCTTTGGATGCGCCAACCCCTGTGCTGGACAAAATGCACCGGCTGGAGTGAGCGACCCCTGTGCCGGAGACCCCTGCGCCGGGAAATCCGAAGACCCCTGTGCCGGAGACCCCTGCGCCGGGAAATCCAATGAGAGCGATCCTTGTGCTGGAGATCCCGGCGCCGGATAATCTGACGGCTCAAAACTCATCGGTGTGGTTGGTTGTCGCATCTTCACAACAACCAACCGATCTACTGATGACTCAAGACACACGACTCAAGAAAAATCGACCACCGGACTCGGAAATCCCAACGGCTACAAGCTCGGGACAGAGAGACCTTTGGCCGCCAACCAGTCCGGGTTATAGAGCCGAGATTGATAGCGAGAGCCACTATCACATAACACCGTGACAATGGTATGGCCGGGGCCGAGTTCCTTGGCTAAGGCTACAGCCGCTCCCACGTTAATGCCGACGGAACCTCCCATAAACAGGCCATCTTTGCGTAATAGCTGATAGACCACTCGCACCGCTTCCGTATCATCGATCTGAATCGCATCATCAATAGGCGCACCGTCCATATTGGCCGTAATCCGACTATTGCCAATCCCTTCAGTAATAGAATTACCGCTGCTATTGATCTCGCCGGTTTTGACGTAGCTATATAAACCACTTCCCATGGGATCGGCGACGACACATTTGACCTGGGGATTCTTCTCTTTGAAAAACATGGCGGCTCCGGCGTAGGTGCCACCGGTTCCGGTGGCGGAGACCCAAGCATCGATTTTCCCCTCGGTTTGCGCCCAAATTTCGGGGGCTGTGGTTTCATAATGAGCGCGACGGTTGGCGGTGTTGTCGAACTGATTGGCCCAGATGGCATTGTCCATTTCCGCCGCCAGACGACCCGAGAGTTTAACGTAGTTATTGGGGTCACGGTAGGGAACCGCCGGAACTGGGCGAACTTCTGCGCCTAAGGTTCGCAGGGCGTCCATTTTTTCTTGGGACTGGGTTTCTGGGATGATAATGAGGCATTTATAGCCTTTGGCGTTACAAATATGAGTTAGACCGATGCCCGTATTCCCCGCTGTGCCTTCAACCACGGTTCCCCCTGGTCGCAGATGGCCTTGAGCTTCGGCATCTTCGATAATATAGAGGGCGGCTCGGTCTTTGACTGATCCTCCGGGATTGAGAAATTCGGCTTTTCCGAGGATTTCGCACCCTGTTTCATCACTGAAGCTATTGAGACGAATGAGGGGAGTGTTGCCGACGGTACCAACAAAGCCGTTCTGGATATCCATAAATGTCGATGAAATGTAGATGTTATGTGGTATGCGATTGGGAACGCTGCCCGACTGGATCTGGCCTGGGCTTGTAGCTTCAACCTAGAGCCAAACGCCAGAGATGAGGGCTGTTGTTATTCTATCGGCTTCAGGGTTGGGATTAAGACGTGTTAAGGAGAAAGCGATGAAATTAAAGCGATCAACTCAGGTGTTGTTGCTGTTGGCGGTGATTTTTGGCGGTGGGGTGCTGTTGTATGAAGGGGCGATCGCCCCGGAGTTGGAGCGTCAACGTCAGCAAGAGCAACGGGCCTTTAAGTTTGAGGTTGAGGCGATTCGTCAGATGACCCTACGCCGTGAGGACTATACCCTAGAGTTAACACGGCTTGAGGAGCCGTTGCAGATTCCCTCGGAGGATGAAACGAGTTTTACCACGACGGATTGGCAAGCGGTCATTTTTGAGGAAGCTGAGGCGGAGGCTCAAGAGTATCCGGCTAATGATGCTTATGTGTCGTTTCTGTTGATGGTCTTAGAGAATGCTCGCAGCGATCGCCCGATTGTGACGAGTGAGGCTAATTTGGCTGAGTATGGGTTGGAGACTCCCCGCGCTCGTTTGCGGATTGAGTTGGACAATGGAGAGAGTCAGGAGTTATGGGTGGGCGATCGCGATTTTACGGGCAGTTTTGTCTATGGCTTAATTCGCTCTGGGGATGATGGCCAAGATGCTCAGGCTCAAGGTTCTCCTGAGTCGGAGGCTGAGGTTACCCCTGAGACGGATTCTCAGACAGATTCTGGGGCGAATGATGGCAGCAATACGGCTGAGACGGCTGAGACGGCTGAGACGGAAGAGGTTTCTGTTTTCCTCTTACCTCTCAACATTGAAAATGCTGTCAATCGTTCTCCCGAGGATTGGCAAGCACAACCGCTACCCACGCCGCCACAGGTTGATGAACCTGAAACCGAGACTCCTGAGGCGGAAACTCCTGAAACGGAAACTCCCGAGACAGAGACTTCTGAGACAGAGACTTCTGAGACAGAGACTTCTGAGACAGAAACCTCTGAGACAGAGACTTCTGAGACAGAGACTTCTGAGACAGAAACTCCTGAGACAGAAACCTCTGAGCCGCACGACCGGGGGTGCGAGGCCGAATTGGCCGCGCAGATAGAGGAAGATCTTCGTCAGAACCGTCCGCCTGACATGGCGGCGTTGCGCGCGCTCTTCAGCCCGCCGGTCGAGGCGCTCCCCAAAGTCGAGGTGCGGATGTCCTTGATATTGAGGCCACGGGTCTTTGCATCCGCGAACATGCATTCGATCCCCCATCGCCTGCGATAGAGGTTGAGGCCGCGCCCGGCGTCATCGAGACTGGTGGCCACGATGAGCA
>NZ_JAWOCL010000234.1:0-9926 GCF_046483825.1 Sodalinema sp. | reverse complement strand
AAACCGTCCCAGTCGAGTTGGGGCTTCCGGGGGTTCCATGAGTATTGGCTCAATGATACCAATGCTTGGGTGTATCCCCATCTCCACAAAGCCACGGAACGAATGATTGAGTTGAGTAAACGCGAACCGGCTGACGAGTTGGAATGGCGAGCGCTTAATCAGGCGGCCCGAGAACTTCTCTTGGCGCAATCGTCGGACTGGGCGTTTATTATGCGTACTGGAACGATGGTTCCTTATGCCGTTCGCCGCACTCGCTCTCATTTGATGCGCTTCCACAAAATCTATGATGATGTCCATGTGGGCAAGATTGACTCGGGCTGGATTGAGAAGGTCGAAGCCATTGATAACATCTTCCCGAGTATCAATTATCGGGTCTATCGTCCGTTGTAGGGATTAGCTACCCCGCGAAAGCCCCGCGCTCTACGCGGAGCGTGAGTGACGGGATGAAAGCGGGCCAGCAATTCTCATTTTGACCCGCATCCTGTCCAAGATGCCCAATCTTGAACGAAAGAATACGGCCTTCGAGAATCCTTATTCAGAATTGTCTCAATAGGCTAGGGCAAAATTTCCATAATGAGAATTGCTGAAAGCGGGCAGCGGAGGTAGACAGGCAACCCGCCAATCTGGTAAAATTAAGCTGCGTGCCGCAAATATAGAGACGGCATTTCTACGGTATTTCCTGCCAAGCGACAGTGTAGACACCCATAGCTGGAACACGATTACTGGAAAGCGCAAAATAGGAATCCTCAAGGCAAGCCTCCTTTGTGGAGAATAACAATTTTAACAGTGGGGCTGGGCGTCTCCCTCACTATAAAAAGCTCGAACCCGGTAGCCAGTGGTAGAACACTTCCGGTGGGAGAAGCCCGCACCGTATGCTTGCATCGGTGTCGGGAGTACGTCACGCAGGAAGGGGCAAAAGGCAAGAGGCAAAAGGCAAGAGGCAAGAGGGGAGACCCTGGATTCTCGCCTTTTGCCCTTTTTTGTGGCTCGAAATGTAAAGTTTTGTTAATAGGGTTGCGGGGTCAGACCCCTCACCGCTATAGTGTGTTTAGTAGATGCACCCTGATGGCAACGCCCAGATTTCGGTCTTGGGCGTTTTTTTTGGCAAATTTCAGATATTTTTGGGAGAAGAAGGGCGACTGGACGTTTGACTCGATAAGGGTTTTGGGGATTTTTCGAGGAGGAGATAGGTGGGGGTTTTGCCTTTGCCCTTAATCTCGATTTCGCCGCGATAGGTGAGGTGATACTGGTCTTGTAGGACGTTATAGGTTTCCTGAGTGACTTGGATGGCGTTCGGTAATCCGTGGGATTCCATACGACTGGCCAGGTTAACGGTGTCCCCCCAGAGGTCGTAGATAAACTTTTTCAGGCCAATCACCCCGGCCACGACTGGCCCGATCGCAATCCCGACGCGCATTGAGAAGTTGGGATAGTCTTGGAGATGATGTTGCTGATTGAAGTTGGCGAGAGCATCTCGCATATCTAGGGCCATATCGGCGATCGCCTCAGCAAAGTCATCCCGCGTCTCAGGTAAGCCAGACACCACCATATAGGCATCGCCGATGGTTTTGATTTTTTCGAGTCCATGAAGTTCTGCGAGGCGATCGAACTCAGAGAAGATCTCATTTAGGAGTTGCACCAACTCCGGCGGAGAAATGCGGGTTGATAGGGCGGTAAAACCGACAATATCGGCGAATAAGACCCCAGCGTGACTAAAACTATCGGCGATCGCCACATATTCGGTCTGTTCCTTCAGTCGTTTGGCGATGGTATGGGGCAGAATATTCAGTAATAGCTTCTCCGATCGCTCCTGTTCCTCGGCGATGCGGTGATACGCGATCTCCAACTGGCGGCGGGCCGTAAACTCCGATCGCCGCAGTCGTTCGTAAAGATAAACGGATAAATTGCAAATCACACAGATCCAACCCAAATAAACCCATAAGCCTAAGTAACCCAAGTTGGCTAGGGGAATCTTGGAAGGAATGTCGAACACGATATCTAACAGCCAATAGGGTCCTAAGGCGATCAGTTGGGCCACAACGTGCAGCCGCCAACGCACCGGAATTAGGGTGGCTTGTCCCAGAAAAATTGCCGGCCAGACTAGCAGTGAGGGTTCCAAGTTGTTGGCGATCGCCCGCTGAATCAGGGGAATCAGGCTAACAGTTCCCGAAAAAAACAAGAAGACCAGACCACTATAACGTTGTCCCCAGCGCGATCGCACCAGCAGGCCACAAACCACCATGGCCATCAATGTGATCAGTTGTGTGGTCAACCACATGGAATTAAAGGCGCTGCGGTCAAAGTAGAAATTCCACAGTTGCAAAACCAGAAACGAGGAGTAAGCCAATCCCACCAGCCAGACTCCCAAACTGAGACGATGGCGAACAAAGCGATCGCGCCAAATCTCATACTCGGGCATCCTGGGTGTCCGGTATTTAGCACAGGTTTTTAAAAATGTCAATACACCCTGAAGATCTCGTCGCAGTCTCAATGGATTCATAAATTTGCGAGGCAAACACCTTGATGTAACCCAGTCGAGGGATCGAGCCAAGTTCCCTTTTAGGGTAGTTGCAATAATCCCCCAACTCCAATCTTTGATTCCCATATTGGAGTCAACTGAGATCTCAATTGTGCCTCGATTTCAGACCATTAAGACCCTCAACGGCGTTGACATGATAGTCCCTCTCCCGCCTCTAGGGGTTCAGAACTCTTGAGATAGTCTTCGACCCAAGCACAGCCTCGGGTCAACAACGTCTGCAAATTCCCCCAACTCGGCAACAGCCACAGCCGCACCGTACCATCCTTGCTGGCTGAGGCTAACAACTCTTGCCGAGGATGAAACCCCACACTCAAAACACTGTCCCCATGACCTTCAAAGATCTCTGTATTCGTTCCATCTAACTGCCAAAGACGAACCGTGCGGTCATCACTCCCCGACACCAATTGTAGCGGCATTCCCTCAGGGCTAAAACTCACCCAATTGACCCGGCCCGTATGACCTTGCATCACCTGCAACAACTCCCCCTCAAACGTCCACAGACGTACCCGATTATCGGAACTAGCCGAGGCAATCAAATCCCCCCCAGGACTGACACTAACCCAATTCACCGAACCCGTCGAACCCGAACCACTTTCAAACGTAGCCTGACGAGTTCCATCCCGACTCCAGCGCCGTAGGGTGCGATCGCGACTGGCCGAAACAAACCCAGTCCCATCAGGATACCAAGCCACACTATTCACCGCCTCCTCATGGGCCTGAATCGTCCGTTGTCGTACCCCATCAGCCACCCGAGTGATCACAACAGTACCATCATCCCCCGCCGTCAGTAACTGACGACTATCGGGACTAAAACTAGCCGTGCGAACCCCCTGGCCCGGAGACCAAACCCGCAGCGCCTCCTCTTGGCCCACTTGCCATAACCGTACGGTATCATCGGCCCCCGTCGAGACCAAAAAGCGACCATTAGGACTAAAACTGACATTGAGAACCGTATCCTCATGGCCCTCCAGAGTCCCCTGTCGTTGACCATCAAGGGTCCATAGTTGCACCGTTCCCCCTTCATGGGCCGAAGCCAATAGGGTTCCATCGGGGGAAAAACCCACCGCCCAAACCTCTCCCTGCTTCGCTTCCAACACCGTCTCCACATCCCGCTGAAGTTGCCAAAAGCGAATACTGGTATCAGAACTGGCCGTGGCCAGTCGAGTTCCGTCGGGGCTAAAACTGGCTCCCCACACCGCATCACGATGACCCCGTAACTCTTGCCGTAACTGACCCTCAGCGGTCCAGACATAGACCGTTCCCTCGGCGGTGGTCGTCGCCATAAAGCGACCGTCAGGACTAAACCGCAGATCCAGAATACGACTATCACTAACCGAGGGTAGCCGTTCAATCTCTTGATAGGTTGTACCTCGTCGTAGCCAAACATTGCCATCTGCATCACTGGTGGCCAATTGGCTTCCATCGGGACTAAAGGCCAAACTCGTCACGCCACTCTCGTGAGGCGTCAAGGTTTGGGCGAGGGTTCCATTGGCCCGATTCCAGAGTTTAACGGTACCATCTCGGCTGGCACTGGCGAAGCGTTCCCCGTCGGGGTGGAAACTCAGGCCCAAAACCCAGTTGCGATGGGCGGCGATGACCTGTTCGGGGTCCTCCTCTCCCGTCCAGAGTTTCACTTGACCCTCAGCATCGGCGATGGCCAAGGTCTGGCCATCGGGGGAAATTTGCACGCTGGTGACGGTAGATTCACCATTATCGAGAACTTGCAACAACTGTCCCTGATGACTCCAAAGTTTAGCGGTTTTATCATCGCTGCCGGTCAAAATCCGTTGTCCATCGGCACTGATGCTTAAACTGGTGACGGCCTTGTCATGGGCCGCAAGCCGCTGTTGTAGGGTCCCATCACTACTCCAGAAATCGAGGGTATTTTCTAACCCCACCGTGACCAAAAAACTGCCATCTGGACTAAAACTGAGGTCGAGAAGTCCTTTACTGGGGGTCTCAATGCGATTTTGTTCAAAGGTGACTTCCAGGGACTGTTGCAGTTGGGGGACAATGTCCCGTAACAGGTCAGGATCTGAGGGCTTGAGTTCTCCGAAGCGCTCCCCCGCTCGTAGGCTCTCTAAGAGGGCGGAAAAGGAGTCCGGGGGGGTCAAAGGCAAATAAGCCCGTGCAGCGGCGTTGCGGGCTTTAATTTCGGCGATCGCAGCGGTTTTTTGGGCGCGGACAGCCAGGTTAGCCACCACCCCTAATACAGCGGCTCCCAGCAAGGAGACCACGGCCCCGACAATCCAAAATCGTTTCATACGGGCATCGGTTTGCCGTTGTTGTTCCTGGGCCTGGGTCAGTTGTTTGAGAATGGCTTTTTCCTGACTCAGCCGTAGGTTGGTCTCTTGTAAGTCAGCCTGGGCCTGAACGTCAGCCCGTTCCCGTGAGAGACGAATAAACGCCACCAGGTAATCATGAACCAGTTGGAAGCGGGGTTCGGGGGCTTCGGGCAATAGGGAGACTAACCCGGATTTAACGAAGATTTCTAAGATCAGATCCAGGGCATCGCTGCTGTCGTTGAAGTCTCGGGCGAGTTCTGAATAGGCTTTGATGGGACGATGCCCCTGTTTATCGGTGAGACGATAGAGGAGATGACGGGCGGCGGTTTCGTTTTCTTGGCCGCAATCTCGGATGACATCTTCGAGGAAGTCTTCGACGAGTTGTTGTTTGGGGTTAACGCCGAGTTGTCGATATTGGTTGAGGCGGGTGATGTTTTTATGTTGCAGTTGGGCGCCAATCAGTTGTAGTTCGATGGGGCGCACGTCACCGGATTCGTTGGCTAAATCCTCGACGATCGCATCGATCAGGGCCGGTTCTAGGTCAAGATGGGGCCGGGTTTCGGTGAGATGGCCAATTAGATGCCGGGCATCGTCGGGGCTGAAGCTACTGAGGTAGTAGAGACGGTGTTGATCGAGGAGATTGTGGTCTCGGGCGGTGATGGCCAGTTGGCGATCGCAGTCTAAAAGACAGTGAATATAGTCTTCTCGCAGGGACAATAGCACTTTGACATAGAAGATATCAAAACAGCGCTTGAGAAAGTCATAGAAGGGCCGACGCTGATCGGCTTTGGTGTTGGCGAAGAAAAATTCCTCAAATTGGTCAAAGATCAAGACGACAAAGTGATTGCGCTGGCTGGCGAGTTTCAGGGCCTTGAGGAGATCGCCGTAGGGGTCGTTGGCCGTAGACTCGGGACTGGGGAGGTCAAGATATGGGTCGAGTTGTTGCCGAATGCGAGCGCCCCAATCATCATAGACTCGTACCACAATCGGCAGGGGGGTGCGAATGCCGATGCTGGTCTGTTGCAGGGCGGGAACTAGGCCCGCGTCGATGAGGGAGGTTTTGCCCACTCCCGAAGGACCATAGAGGGTAATGAGTTTAAATTCAGGCCGGGCCAGGCGTTCGCGAATGATCTCGATATCGGTCCATCGCGGTGAGGCCAGGATTTCTGGGGCGACGTGGCCGGGTTTGGCCGCCTGGCGGCTGGCGTTGGTGGGGGTATAGGGGAAATGTTGCCGTTGGGGTTTGAGTTGGCCGGCGCCGATGAAGGCCCGAAATCCATATTGTTGTTCAATGGATCGTTGCCGCTGTTTGATGTGAAAGGCGGCCAGATATTGTTGATGTTGGCGGTAGCTATCCCGGAGGCTGTCGAGGAGTCGTAGGTAGCAATGGGGGTCGATTTGGTGGGCGGAGTCTTTTAAGGCACGAGGTAGGTCTGTTAGGGCGATGTCTAGGTTGTCTTGGGCGCTGTGGGGGCGATCGAGCTGCTGTTGGGCGCTGACGAGCAGTAGGCGAATGGTTTGACTGATGAGAAATTGGAAGGGTAGGGGAAAGGGTTGTTGAATGTCGAGTTGGGCTAAGGCTTGTAGGGCGCGATCGGCCCAGGCTTGGGCGCGATACCAATGGTGTTCGAGGCTGGCAATTTTGGCTAAAAAGCCATAGTCAAGGGCGAGATAGAGGGGGTCGCCATGGGTTTTGTGGAGTGGAATGGCGCGGTGGGCCAGTTGGTTGAGGCGGTCCCACTGACCGAGGCGATGTAGGGTTTCGCCGAGGATGGGCAGAATTTTGGCAACGGCATCGTGCTGTTGGTTACTGTCGAAGAGATCGACGCCGGTTTGCAGATGCTGACGGGCGGTGTCGAGGGCGGTTTGGCCGTCGGGATACTGACTGTGATCGAGACGACGGCTATCGTGATCGCGCAGGGCGACTAAGCCGAGATGGAGATGGAGAAGGGCTTGTTTTTGCAGGGAGTCGGGATGTTGGGGCTGATGTTGCCAATAGTTAAGGGCGTTGCGGAAGTGGCGGCGGGCGGTGTCGAGGGGAATGCGCGGCCGTTCGTAGGCGTTGCGTCCTACGAGGACTTGGACGCGGGCGGCTAAGTCGGGGTTGAGATGTTGGTGTTGCTGTTGTAGGGCTTCGAGGGCGCTGCGGAGTTCTTCGCGATCGCGGTCTTGGGTGAGGGTGGCGTTGGGATGCCATTGGGCTAGGGGGCCATCGCCTTGTAGGAGTTTTTGTTCGAGGCGATCGCTTTGGTTACGCAGTTGTTGTCGCAGTTGGTCGGGGCTGAGGCTAAAGTGATAGGTGGTTCCCCAACTTTCAAAGTCGGGAACGAGGCGGATGAGTTGGTTGAGGAGACGATCGTTGACCCAAAGCAGTAGGGGACAGGGGAAATGTTTGCGAAATTCTTCGCGGACGGGGTTGGCCGATCGCAGTAGGCGATCGGGGTCGTTGGCGGTCTCTAAGCCGTTGAGGGAGAGGACGGCGGGGTGATGAGGGGTGCGATAGGGGTAGAGGGTGTGAAAGAGACTACAGGCGTTGGCTTGGATGTCGATGGTTTGAATTTCAAGGGTGGTGGTGGCTTGTAGGGTCTGTAGGAGTTGCGATCGCAGGCTTTGGTAGTTGCAACGGACAAACATGAGTTTGAATTGTCCCTCGGCGGCTTCGAGGCTGAAGCGCAGTTCGTCGAGGGTCTGGGTCTGGGGTTTGGGGCCGTGGGTAGGAGAAACGGGGAGTCGGTCCATGGGGAGTCATCCTGATGTTAGTGGAAGGTCGCTGTTTTGAGGAGAGGATTGACGTCAAACCAAGACCCTTGATTGTCTCGATATTCAAAGATGAGAAGACTATGAATTAGGGATTGATAGTCGGCATCACCGCTAATTTTTTTATGTTTGACGACGAATTTTAAGAGGTCTCGTTCGTCGTGGCTGATGCTTCGTAAAAGTTGGTCACGTCGCTCCCGTAGGGTCAATTTGAGGGAGGTTTGGGAGAGGGGAAATTGACGCTCTTTTTCGATTTGACGGTGGAATAACCGTAGCAAATTTCGCGGATGTCCGCCACTGGCATAACAGAGGCGATTCAGGGTTTGGGGATGGTCAAAGAGGCGATCGCACTTCTGTTGTCGCGCTTGGGGTGAAGCGTCGGGAAAGGCTCGGGCTAGGATGAGTTGCCGCAAATGCCTTAATCCGGGCTTTGAGAGGCTGCCCTGGCGCTGTTGAACGGCGACCATGGGAAGCACCTTGGGATCGAGGCCAAGGCTCATGGTGAGGCGGCTCAGGTCGCGGGAAAAGAGGAGGCTGGAGGGGATGGTATAGACGACATGACAGTTGAGTTTGCAGAGGCGATCGCCGCGATCGACAAACAGGTATTCGGGTTGGGGTCGCCCCCAGGGTTTTTGGTTGGTTTCTAGGCGATCGAGATTGTCAACTAAAATGACTAAACCGGCTTTGTTTTGCTCTCGTAATTGCTGCACGACTGGATTGATGAGTTCGTTGTTAAAGGCATCGAGAAAGGTTTGAATACGAGGTTCGAGGTATTGTCGTAGTTGCGATCGCAAATCGGGTCGCCCGTGGGTTCGTGCGCTGAGTTGTTGCAGTTGACGACCGAAGCCATCGCGATGAGGAGATCGGTCTAGGGTCGGAATATCGGTGGCGACAAGACTATTGGCTGTTTTGATTAGGGAAAAGAGTTGACCGGCGGGTTCGATGGTTAGACTCTGACCAAAACTATCATAGACTTGACGGGCGATCGCCAAGAGTATATCTCCCACGTCTAAATCCGCCATATCCAAATCCTGAGAGGATTCAAAATAGACCACTGCAAAGCCATTATTCTGTAAACGGGCCTGGAGTCGTCGCAATTCGGTCGATTTTCCACAGCCAATATGGCCCGCGAGTAATTGACAGGTGGGTTCTTGGGGACAAAACAAACGAATTGTTGCATCGAGTTCCCCAAGGAGATCTCCTCCTCGGGCTTTTGATAGGTCAACATAGTAACGACGGTCTTGGGGACGGGTAATATCGAGGGTTTGACTCGGATTACAGGCTCGATAGACCGTCGCCAGGTCCAAAGATGCAATCATAATGGCGGGTTGGGTTGGGGTTGGGGTTGGGGTTGTGGAGATGCACCCAATTTGCAACCCAGTTCAGGATTGAGATGAATGGTTCACCGAGTTCGGCTAACACAACGCTGGGGAAGAAAACTCTAAGCTGGCCTTAGTCACAAATTCCTAGCCAAACACATTTATCGGACTCTTCCCCTCGTCCCGCCAGTAAGGTTGATTCTGGGGAATGATGAGGTTCGGCTGACAGTCTCAGTTGAGTGAATAGGGGAGTGAGTAAGGACAAAATCCCCAGGGTTAGGCTGATCACGATCGCGGTCTGACGCTCACGCAAAGATCTAGAGTCACAAGGGATGACTTGAACAGTGGTTCTCATTGGGAAAACTCCATAACGTTAAACTTGGACATCACTTTAGACTCACCCGCCGATGAGAGAGGATGTCCTTAGTTCTCTTTTCAAGGAGTCTTACCCTAATTCTGGCAAGTTTCTCAGAAGTTCGGGTTGCGGCTATGACAGTTTCAGTCCTGTTCGTTCAGTCCCTGGAATCTCTACCATTTTTTATTCATTCGTGCCATAGATGTCTGTAGGGGAACTCACTGGTAACCCTTCCCAATACGGCTGTTCGCTCTCCTCGGTGTTGGATGTCTAGCCAGTCGGGGCGAAATTTTTTTTGCCCCGACAATGCCCCGACAATATCGAAAAATGGTATGAATGGATCAGACCTGAAATTCTGTACGGGAGAATGAATGGGAGAATGAACAATAAAACGCTATTTTTTTGTGGTTTACCGCCGCAATGGTTAATGTTTTGCGTTTATTTTTTGGGGAGTTTCTAGGGTCTTCAATTAGCCTGAAATTTCTATTTTTCTAGTCTTCAGGATATACGGTGTGATTTGTTGCATTTGATACAAAATTGTAGGCGAACCCACCCCTAGCCCCTCCCAGGAGGCGAACCCACCCCTAGCCCCTCCCAGGAGGCGAACCCACCCCTAGCCCCTCCCAGGAGGCGAACCCACCCCTAGCCCCTCCCAGGAGGCGAACCCACCC
>NZ_JAWOCL010000071.1:0-69873 GCF_046483825.1 Sodalinema sp. | reverse complement strand
GTTCCCTGTTCCCTGTTCCCTGTTCCCTGTTCCCTGTTCCCTGTTCCCTGTTCCGGTGTTCCCTGTTCCCTGTTCCCTGTTCCCTATTCCCTGTTCCCTGTTCCCTGTTCCCTGTTCCCTGTTCCGGTGTTCCCTGTTCCCTGTTCCCTGTTCCCTGTTCCCTGTTCCCTGTTCCCTGTTCCGGTGTTCCCTGTTCCCTGTTCCCTGTTCCCATAAAAAACCGGCCATCCCCGGAGCCAGCTTGCCCCCAGAATAGCCGAGATAACGAACAGGATGACGAAGACTTCTAAGCCTGACGAGAGTAGTACTCAATCACCAGCAGTTCGTTGATTTGTAGCGCAATCCATTCCCGCTCAACAACGCCATTGACCTGGCCTTCGAGCTTGTCTTTATCCAGGACTAAGTGAGAGGGAATGTTAGCCAGTCCCGGAGAGTCGAGATTGACCTTAACCATCTCGCGAGATTTTTCCGTATTTCTCACGGTAATGATATCGCCAGGGCGGCAGTTGTAACTGGCAATGTTGACGCGGCGACCATTGACACAAATGTGTCCATGATTGACCAACTGACGGGCAGATGGGATAGTCGGGGCCATTCCGAGACGAAAGACCGTGTTATCTAGGCGCATCTCAAGCAGTTGCAACAGCACCTGTCCGGTTGAACCGGGGAGACGACGCGCTTTTTTCACATAGCGGAGTAATTGTTTTTCCGTAACGCCGTAGTTGAAGCGGAGTTTCTGCTTTTCTTCAAGCCGAACAGCGTATTCAGAGCGTTTGCGTCGTCCCTGACCATGTTGACCGGGCGGATAACTCCGCTTGGGATCTTTGCGGGTTAGGCCGGGTAAGGTTCCCAGACGGCGAACTACTCTCAGACGAGGTCCTCGATATCGTGACATACAGCTTAACTTTTGGATTCCTTTGATGGTGTGCTGGCAAACAAAATTTCACCCAAGCACCCCATTATAGAGCCTAACACGGCAGAGATTCAAAACTCCTGGGGCCAATTTCTGGGAATTGGCAACAGGTTGAGCCGCCGATCGCTCATGAATTCCAGTACCCTAGCCATTAGTCCACGTATTGTTTTTATTGGAGACAGGATTCATGAACCCAATTGCCAAGGGTCTCCTTGCCAGTATCAGTATCAGTACCCTGTTGGGTGCGATCGCCGCCCCGGTGGTTGCCTCGCCGTTTTATCCGAGTCGTTATCGAGGGGGAACGCTCGAAGACTATGAAACCTGCACCTCCGAACTGCTCGATCTCGAATTAGGGGAGGAACTCGCGTCGTTGGCCTGCGGAACGGCCTATCGACCGCGCAATTTAGCCAATTGTGTCTCGGAGATTGCGATCGCCACGGACATTACAGCCAGCACCGCCCTAGAAACCTGTCGTCAGGTGCGTCGTCCGTTAGATCTGGCCACTTGCACCGTCGGCATTGCCGAAACGACCGATGGAGGGAACCTACCGAACATTCTTGACAGTTGCCGTCGTAGCCTACTCCCTGAGCGTTATGCCAACTGTGTCCTCGGTATCACCAATCAGTCTGACGTTGCCCCGGTTGCGGCCATGAGCGACTGTCTCGATGCAACGGATCGCCTCCGAGATACCTATCCGACCTTTATCCCCAGTCGTTAAGGGCAACCCCCCGACCTCGTTCGCCTATCGGAATTGGCCCCGAATTGGCCCCGAATTGGCCCCGAATTGGCCCCGAATTGGCCCATAAATAATCCCCCCGCGTGCGGGGGGATTTAAGGGTAAGGGAGATTTCGGAGGTTATCGTAGTTCCGTATTTACTTCATTTACGGCACGTCGTTTTAACTCTACGGATTCAGAACGCGGCAAAAGCTCAAAAATGTCCCGAAAGACTGAATCGAGGGCTTCAAAGGCTACTTGTCCGGATTCGTTCAAGCGAACTGTTCCCGACTCGTCAAAGATCACCGATTGAGGGACTTGACCACTGTAGTAGTAGCCGGGTTCCGTCTCCGCATAGGCTTGATTGGGTAGCACGCTATCGGCATTGACCGGTACGATGGTGGCGACACGGCCATAGTAGGACTGGAGTTCTGAAACCGTTGTCGAGAATTGTTTACAATCGCGACTGTCATCGAGATAAAACACCAACAGGGTGGGACGATGAGCCGTTAAGGCTTGAGGGAGGGTGCTACTGGGGGGGACAATGGAGCCATTGCCCGCATACAGGGCAAAAATGTTGCCATCATTCTTATCATCGTCTAGGGCCGCCCAGGCGGGGGACAGACAAGCGACCCAGAGGGCGATCGCCAAACAGAGAGTCGCAATCGGGCGTTGCCAGTTTCGAGAAAAGAGAGTCATATCCTCTGTTAATGTGAGAGTAGAGAGTAGTGGTTGTTGTTAACTCTCGATCTAGGGTATCAGCTTGGCCGGCTCGCCAACGACTCAATGCTTTTGTTAGCCTCGAAGAAGACCCCTTGCCTGAGTATTTGGAGGCAAGAGTTTGTCTTGGAGTTTGCCATTCTGTATATGCTATTGTGAACGGTAGAAAGGCTAGATCGAGCCATGCCAGTTTTTGAGTTTAACGTTAAATCCGCTCTACAGGAGCCAAAACTCTCCGAACTATGGTAAAACGTTCAAAAAGTCTTTGTCGCCTCGAATCCCAGTTTGTTGCTGTGGATGCGAGTGTGGCCGAGATGACAGGACAGCCCTCAATCTCCTGAAGGCTGTTTTGAGTACGGTCAGACAGACCGAAACTTCAGGGACTTCACCTGAGAACGCTTCTGGAGATTTGTCTGCTGTGTGGGTTGGCGATCTCGCCAGCACCAGTCTGACAAGTCGTTGAAGGAAGAATCCCGCTGTCTTTGGGCGTGGGAATGTCAGTTGTCACAGATTCTGGAGAACGATCGGGCATGACCCAAATCATTGTAGGTGAAAACGAAGGTATCGAATCCGCACTGCGTCGCTTCCGCCGAGGTGTTTCGAGAGCAGGAATTTTCCTCGATCTCAAGAAAAATCGTCATTTTGAAACTCCTATTGAAAAGCGCAAGCGTAAGGCTGAAGCGTTACGCAAACAACGTCGCCGCCGTTATCGTCGCCGCTCATCTTAGGTGGACGTCTCGCTGTCAGCGGTGGCTCCTGAGTTTGAGTTTCTGACTTGAGCCGACAACTTGATAGATTGCTCCAGCTTTGATGGATTGTCTGTCAAACTGGAGCATTTTTGTGGAGAATCGGGAATTGGGAATCGGGAACAGGGAATCGGGAAATTTGTTATTGTTAATTGTGGGTCTTCAGGAAATCGGGTGTGATGTCTTGAATTTTAGACAAAATTTTAGGGGCAAAAAATCCCCTCCTGGGAGGAGTTCGGGGTGGGTTCCCCTACAGAAACAGATACAGAAACAGATGTAATCTGCCATGAATTTTCCTTGATTTTCCTGATCAGCCTGAACCCAGAAGACCCTTAATTTTTTGATTTATCGCTCTCTATTGATGGGAAAAATTAATGCTGTCAGGATTGATTTCTGATGCAGGACGGGGGCGAGAAAAGAGATAGCCTTGGGCAAAATTACAGCCGAGATTTCGTAAAATATTTTGCTGTTCAACCGTTTCAATCCCTTCGGCGATGGTTTCAATGTTCGTGGCTCGGGCTAAATTTAGAATCGCGGGAACCAAGCCTTTCCCATCGAGTGACTCACCCATTCCTTCAATAAAGGCTCGGTCAATTTTAAGGGTGTCAACCGGAAAAGTTTGTAGATAACTTAACGATGAATACCCGGTACCAAAGTCATCAATGCTAATTTGAATTTCTCGGGATTTAAGCTGTTGCAGGATAAAGAGAGTGGAGTTGGAATTTTCCATGAGTGCCGTTTCTGTGATTTCTAATTTAAGAAACTTAGGTTCAATTCCGGTCGTTGCTAAGACTCGATCTACTTGATCGAGAAAATCTGGTTGAGCAAATTGACGCACCGATAAATTGACACTCATCACCAGAGGAAGACGCCAGTCTTGATGCCAGCGTTTCAGTTGCTGACAGGCTTCTTCTAATACCCATTCACCAATTTGATCAATGAGTCCAGTTTCTTCAATACTCGGGATAAAATCAGAAGGAGAGACCCAACCTCGTTGGGGATGATGCCAGCGTAGGAGTGCCTCAAACCCAAAAATAGCACCGGTTTGTAAGTTTAGAATTGGTTGATAGTACACCTGAAATTCGTTGCGATCGCAGGCGTAGCGTAAGTCATTTTCCAGGGCGAGTCGCTCTAAGGCTTCTTCATGTAAAATCGGATCGAATAAGTGATAGCGATTTCCTCCGAGTGCTTTAGCTCGATACATGGCAGCATCGGCATTTCGTAACAGTTCTTCGGGAGACACATCGCTGAGGGCAAAAGCAACGCCAATACTGGTATTCACAAAGACTTCATGGCGAGAAAGTTGGTGAGGTTCTGATAAGACGTTTAACAGATCCTGGACCATATGAATAACATCGGAGCGGTTATCCTGATAAACTAACGCTACAAATTCATCGCCCCCCCAACGCGCAACAATAACATCATCGTCTAAGCTCTCGCGAAGTCGGTGCGCGAGAGATTTGATCAATTCATCCCCAACGGCGTGTCCCAGGGAATCATTAACCACTTTGAAGCGATCGCAGTCAATAAACAAAACCGCCAAATCCGAGCCAGTCTTGTTGTCTTCGAGGGATTCGGTCAGCTTAATTTCAAACTGCGCCCGATTCGGTAAATTCGTGAGGCGATCGTGAAACGCTAAATACTTAAGACGTTTTTGAATACGCTCGCGCTGGCCAATCTCCTCAAGTAACTGACGATTGGCTGATTCTAACTGGCGGGTTCGCTCTCGCAGTTGACTGGTGCGTTCATCGACTCGTTGCTCCAAATCTGCATTGAGTTGACGAATTTCTCGTTCAACCGATTTAATGCGTAACTGATGATGAACTCGCGCTAAAACTTCCTCAATTTGGAACGGTTTAGCGATGTAATCGGCTCCGCCGACCGTAAAGGCTTTCACCTTGTCAAACACATCATTGAGCGCACTGAGGAAGACCACCGGGATATCGCAAGTCCGTTGATCACCTTTGAGGCGATCGCACAGAGCATAACCGTCCATATCCGGCATCATAATATCGAGCAAAATCAAATCCGGGGCCAAGGTTTCCACCGCCGTTAACGCCATTGAGCCGCTAATCGCCTTACGGACTCGGTAGCCCCGTCGAGACAACATATTGGACAATAGCCTTAAGTTCTCTGGAGTATCATCAACAATGAGAATATCAGCTTGTTCGAGGTCTTTCGGTGTATCTTTCATCGGGGTCGCTATTGATGGTACAGATCGAGGACGGGCGCTAGAGAAGGGCATGATGGCTCGTTACGGCTCGTTACGACTGTTGAACACATTGCATCAGTTCTAAGATGCGATCGAAACGAAAATCTTGCGCCCAAGTTTTAGCGAGATCGCAACAACCCGAGTCACTTCCATCAAGGGACGTTAAGACCTCTAAAATCTGATCATCACTGCCTTCTAACGCCGCCTGGTGAAGCTGCTCAACCACCGACTTAGGGAGATTGCAGATCCACTGTTGCATCTGTTCAGAACTTGGGGTCATCGAAGCACCAAGGTTCGTCAATTGCAATTGAGCCTCTCGCGTCTGAAATATCCCGAGTTCGTCGGGTTCCGTCGACTCCTGCATATTCCCCTCATACTCATACTCCACTCCAAGATATCGTTGCATCTTCGCCAAAATCTCTACCTCCCGAAAGGGTTTGCGGATAAAATCATCACACCCTGAGGCTAAAATCGCCGATCGCTCCTCTTCAAAGGCACTGGCCGTCAGAGCAATGATAATCGTATCTTGGCATTCAGGAAGAGCCTTAATTTGCGGTGTCGCCTCATAGCCGTTGAGTTCCGGCATCCTCATGTCCATCCAGATTAAATCGGGTTTCCATTGTGGGGCGATCTCCACGGCTTGACGACCGTTATTCGCGGCCTGTACCTTAAAGCCGATGGTCTTGAGAAACTGCACTAGGAGCAATTGGTTCGTGGGTTCGTCTTCTACCACTAGAATACGATACTCTCGTTGCTCAGGGATCAAGCGTTTGACTTGGCCGGGGAGTTGCGATTGTCGCCGGACCTCATTAACAGACCCCAGGTCAACGGGAATCTCAAAACTAAAACAGGAGCCAACACCGACGCGACTCTCAACCTGAATTTTGCCTCCCATCAAGCTAATAAACTGTTGAGAGATTGAGAGTCCCAGTCCCGTTCCTCCCCGCGACTCTAAGCCCGAATTGGTTTGGGTAAAGGGTTGAAAGAGCAGGTCAATTTCTTTGGCGTCAATGCCTGAGCCGGTATCTTCAACGCTAAAATGCAGTTGCGATCGCCCCGGCGGGGTGTTTGAAGGCGTTAAGGAGTCGCCGTCGACGGGGGCAACGCTCAAGCTCACATGGCCGCGTTCAGTAAACTTGAGGGCATTCCCCAGTAAATTGAGTAACACCTGCCGTAATTTGCGCTCATCCCCTTTAATATAGCGAGGGACATCGGGGGAAACCTCAAAGAATAGATCGAGATTTTGGTGTTGGGCCTTCAGTTTCAGGACGCGGTAGAGGCCATCGAGTAGGGCATATAAATCCAGGTCGTGACAGGTTAATGTCACCCGCGCGGCCTCAATTTTAGACATCTCCAAGACTTCATTCACCAGGCCCAGAAGATGCTCACCACTCGACAAAATGGTTTTGAGGTATTGATGTTGTTCCGTCTCCGATACGCCCGGACGTTGCAAGAGTTGCGAGAATCCCAAAATGGCATTGAGCGGGGTTCGTAGTTCATGACTCATGTTGGCCAAAAATTCACTTTTGGCGCGGTTGGCACCATCAGCGGCTTCTTTGGCCTGCTGAAGTTCTAGGGCTTGTTGACGAGTGCGGGCCAGCAGTTCAGCTTGTTGAACCGCAACCCCCAACTGGTTACTAATCTGTAGTGCAATTTTGATATCGCCTTGACTCCAATGGCGTGGTCCTGCGTTTTGGTAGATGGCCAGGAGTCCCCAGAGCAACTTGCCGCAGAAAATCGGCACAATGATATAGGCTCGGGCTTGCAGTTGTTTGAGTAAATTGAGATAACAGTCATCAAAACCCGCCTCATAGATATCCGTGACGGCTCGATAGGTTTTGCCATCTCGGTAGGGATTGCCCAAGTTTTCTTGCAGATAGGTATCTTGGACGAGATTATCGTTGCTTTCGAGTTCGCTGGCGGTACAGTCGAGGCGTTGAACGGCCACACGAGTGAGATTGGGGTCTTGGTTGGCGGTTTCGATCAGAGGGTCCCAGGGTGGATTCACCGATTCAGCGACGTAGGTTCCACTCCAATCGGGAAAGAAGCGGTAGACGAGAACGCGATCGCAGTTGAGAACGCCCCGCAGTTCATGGGTGGTGGCGTTGAAGATATCTTCGAGATCGAGGGTTTGGCGCATTCGGGCAATGGCCCGAGCGATGGCCCGTTCTCGGGCCGCACTTTCACGCAGGGCGGCTTCAGCCCGTTTGCGATCGTGGATGTTGGTATGGGACCCAGCCATACGGACGGGTTCTCCTTTGTCATTCCACAAGGCTTGGCCGCGAGCGAGAATCCATTTGTAGGTTCCCTGTTTGGAATGCATGCGAAATTCTTGGGAGTAAATGCGACTTTTGCGGTTGAGA
The DNA here is from genome assembly GCF_046483825.1 of Sodalinema sp. Taxonomy (NCBI): domain Bacteria; kingdom Bacillati; phylum Cyanobacteriota; class Cyanophyceae; order Oscillatoriales; family Oscillatoriaceae; genus Sodalinema; species Sodalinema sp. Next base: position 62,204 of record NZ_JAWOCL010000071.1, on the reverse strand, counting down.
TGGTCTAGCAGAGCCTGTTTGACGGTTTCTTTTTCGTCGGGATGAACCAGTTGTAGCAAGATATCTGGGTCGTTGGGGAGTTCGTCGTCACTGTAGCCAAGGATATTTTTCCAACTGGTGGAATAGAAGATGCGATCGCCCTTAATATCCCAATCCCAAATTCCCTCATTGCTGCCCTGAATCGCCAGTTGCCAACGTTCTTCACTTTCCCGTAAGGCGGCTTCGGCACTAATGCGATCCTGAATCTCTTTTTCGAGGCTGATATTGGCGTCAATCAGTTCGTTGGTACGTTCGCGGAGCCGTTGGGTGGCATTGGAAATATTTTCTTCGAGGCTGTCGTAGGCTTCAATTTGGGCTTGTTCAGCCCGTTGACGCAAGAGTTCGGCGGCAGAGCGGATGGCAAAGAGTTGCAAAATGGCTAGGGTCGTATCGGGGTCTGACAACTCGCGATCGTGGTGGATGCAGAGAACGCCGATGACGTTTTGTCGCCGATCTAGGAGAGGGCTACCTAGGTAGGTGCAGGCGTTAATGGCCCTCATACTGACGGCTTGAGGGAATTTCTCCTGGACGCTGTTGGCCACCCGTTGCGGTTTCTTTTCACGGACAACCGGTTCACAGGGGCTACCGGTGATGCAATAGGTCATGTTATCCTCTAGCTTTCCATCTCGCCACAGGGCCAGAGTTGTCAGAGAGTCGGGCGGCTCGTCGGTGTATTCGGCTAGGCAGACTTGCCGCACTTGCAGGGTATCGGCCAAATGTTCGACGAGAGCGGTGAAGAATTCTTGGCCGGTGACGGCTCCGGTTCCCTGCAAAATCTGGTTGAGTTGGGCCTCAATCGTTTGCCGCTGCTTGATTTCTCGGTGCAGTTGTTGGTTGAGATCTTCGAGTTCCCTAGGATTACGCAGGCTTAAGGCTTTGGGGACGAAGGAAATCAGAGTCAGGGCGGTATAGAAGGAAATGATGGCGGTTAGGGCTTTGATGCTGCCCGATAGCCAATAATTGGGATGCCAGAGGGTCCAGAGTTCGAGCAAGTGAGAGCTGCCGCAGGCCAGGATGAAGGCGCTAAAGAGCCAGAGGATACCGTGAAAGGGGAGGTCTTCCCGTTTACGACTGAAGTAAACCAGGATCAGGGGGATGGAATAGTAACTCAGGACAATTAGGCTATCACTGAGGGCATGTAGTCTAACGAGAGACGGTTCCCAAAGGTAGCAGTGACCGTGAGGGATGTAGGCGAGAAACACAGACCATGAGGCGATCGCAGACCACATACAAAACTCTACCTGGCAACTAAGGTTGACCTCAAAACGCTTACTCTTGATGTTAACGAAGTTTAAGCTGGTCTGAGTTAAGGAATTAAAGAAGGCAACAGGCAACAGGCAACCGGTGGAGGATTCTCTCTCAATTCAGAGTGTCAATCAGGCAATCTTTGATTGCTATATCAGGTGGCCGGTTGCTCTTTAACCCCATTTAAACTGAAAGCGCCGACTTCCAGATGGAAGTCGGCGCTTTTGGGTATGGAGCTAAGCGGATTCGAACCGCTGACCCCCTCAATGCCATTGAGGTGCTCTACCAACTGAGCTATAGCCCCAGAGCAGCTCACGTGAGCGAAATCTATTATGGCTCGGTTTTTGGACAGTGTCAACCCCTAGCTAACATTTTTCTGAGTCCTGTGGCTAATCAGGTGCAAGGCATCTGATTGAGATAGCCGACATAATGGCTCATTAGGAAATAGACGGTCATCATGGCGGCGGCGGCGGCGGCCACGAGGGTTCCTGCTAACATCAAGGAAAATTCCTGGTGTTCAACAGCTTCTTGCATCAGGTGGAGCGACCAGGCGACCAGTCCGACCACGATGAACAGAATGACGATCATGAGTTCGGTGCGATCGTTGTTCATTTACTTTGCATATCTTAACACAAGTCGTTGGCTCGCACCGGCTGCCTCAGAAGGATTTTTTAGGCGGTCAATCCCTCTTTAAATCTGGGTTTCCCCCTCCCGTGGTTGGCTCAACTGGCGCACAGGGACCCGATGCTCGTCTAAATATTTCTTAATCTCCGCCACACTCAACTGGCCGTAATGCAGCAGGGAGGCGAGGAGAGCGGCTTCTGCCTTGCCCTCGGAGAAGGCCTCATAGATATGTTGGCAGTTTCCCGCGCCTCCAGAGGCAATGACGGGAATTTCCACGCGATCGGCGATGGTTCGGGTTAATTCCAGGTCATAGCCGGCCTGAGTGCCATCGGCATCCATACTGGTGACGAGGAGTTCGCCGGCCCCGCGTTGCGTGACCTCTTCAGCCCAGGCGATCGCATCGAGGCCCGTATTTTCCCGGCCGCCGCGCACATAGACATCCCAGCCGGGATTGCTGGGATCCTCACGGCGACGGGCATCGATCGCCACCACGATACATTGATTGCCGAAGCGATCGCTGGCCCGGTTCAGCAACTCCGGGTCCCGAACCGCCGCTGAGTTGATACTCACCTTATCGGCCCCGGCTCTTAACAATTTTTTAATTCCGTCTAAGGATTGAACCCCGCCGCCAACGGTGAGGGGAATAAACACCTGTTCAGCGGTGCGATAGACCACATCGAGGATAATATCCCGTTCCTCGTGGGTGGCGGTGATATCGAGAAAGACCAACTCATCGGCCCCCGCCTGGTTATAGGCCTGAGCCAACTCGACGGGATCGCCCGCATCCTGGAGATCGACAAAATTCACACCCTTGACGACTCGCCCCGCTTTGACATCGAGACAGGGGAGAATCCGTTTTGCTAAGACCATAGTTGTTTAACGAATAGTTGTTAATTATTGTGACTAGCTATTGACAAGACTGAGGCGGTCTAGTAAGGCATCCGACATCTCAAAATTCGAGGTGACCGTTTGCACATCATCGAGATCTTCGAGAGCATCCATCATTTTAAGCAGCGATCGCCCCTGCTCCTCATCGCTCACCTCTAAACTATTGCCCGGACACCAGCGTAACTCCGCTTGTTTGACGTTAAACCCAGCCGCTTCGAGATGGTTACTGACTTGTTCGAGATCCTCGATGGCCGTGTAGACTTCCGCACCGGGGACATCCTCATCAATCTCTAGGAGTTCATAACTCTCGGCTTCCGCTTCTAACGAGGCTTCCAACAGTTGATCTTCATCGATCGCCCCTTCAAGGGTAATCACCCCTTTATGAGCAAACATCCAACTCACACAGCCCGTTTCCCCCAGATTGCCACCATTTTTGCTAAACGCGACGCGAATATCCGCCGCCGTGCGATTGCGGTTATCGGTGAGAGCTTCGATTAAGACGGCGACACCACCGGGGCCATAGCCCTCATAGCGGATGGCCTCATAGTCATCTTCGCCGCCGAGATTCCCCGCTCCCTTAGCGATCGCGCGATCGATATTATCATTGGGAATCCCCGCCGCCTTGGCTTTGGCGACGGCATTACGCAGTTGAAAATTGGCATCAGGATCCGGGAGGCCCTGACGAGCGGCCACAATAATCTCCCGAGAAATCTGCGTAAAGACTTTGCTTTTAGCCGCATCCACACGGGCTTTATGTCGTTTGATATTGGCCCATTTACTATGTCCAGCCATAATGATCGAACGTTACCTTGCCATCAATTGGAGTTAATAAAAGAGTAACAGGCGTAGGAAATAGGCGAGAACCGCCGCCGCACAGGCGATCGCCAACTGGCCCGGTAACGGTTGCCAAGAATACTGCAACACCAGCCGGCCCAACTCTCCCGACGTCCATTGACTCAGCAGCAAATAGAGCAATCCCACCGTATGCACCGCCGCCAAGCCTAACAAACAGCTTAGGGCCAACAGTTCCAGACGGCGACGTCGTTGAAAGGCTAACCACCCACAAAGCCAGGCCCCCGGAACAAAGCCGAGGAGATAGCCAAAGGACGGATGAGCCAGATAACTCAACCCGCCTCCTTGCGTAAAGACGGGAAACCAGGGACTTAACCCCAAACTGAGATAGGCAATTTGAGATAAGGCCCCAGCATTTTTGCCCCCGAGACAGCCCACCAGTAACACCGCTCCCACTTGATACGTGACGCCGAGGGAAATCGTGGAACTGGCGCGATCGCCCCAACTGGCCAAGGGATTGGCAAGGGACGCTTCCACCATCGTCCCGAGGATGGTGAGAAACAAGCCGATTACGGCCCAGAGTGCCTCAAGGGGTTTATTCAAGAGATCTCAACCTTAGGACTGCGTTTTGTCGTCGGACTGGCTGTCTGGATTGTCGGTTTTCAGATCCGGGATAATATCGGGCCGTTCAGCATCTTCCCAACCGGGGGGACGTTTCGAGTTATACCAGGCCAGCGAACCACCAATCACGGCGGCAATAAATCCGACCACATACACCAGGGTAAACAAAGACAATCCCGATGACCCAGCTGCACCGGCGACATCCATGAAAATGACACTGTTCATAAGCCATTTTGCTCCAGAAAATTAGGGAATCACTGCCATGACAGGGTCACGCCCCGACCCACAGCAGAGTTAAGAGTTAATCCTATCAAGATTTTCACTCGTGACCTTCAACTGTTTCGAGGGCTTCAGGAAGAATAATCTCTTTTTTAGACGGGAGAACTGGGTCAGATTCTAAACGAGAGGGGGACGATTGCTGTTCCCGAACTGGGTTTGACGGGGCCGGATCGAGTCCATAGCGGCGGCGGAAATATTCGACCGTTCCATAGTCTAGGGCGCGATCGCGAGTTTCGGCCTCTTGCGACTCCTGCGACTCCTGCGACTCCTGCGACTCCTGGGAGACTGAGCGGCTTGGCACTCCCAAGGGGCGATCGCCCCAGGTGAGTTGCCAATCGTCTCCCGACTCGCGAGGTTCCCGAGTGGCGCGGGGTTCGGGTTCCTCTGGTTGAGGTTGCAGGATAATGGTTCGCCGAGCCAAATTGGGCAAACTGGGGAACTCCGCCACCGCCACATCTCGTAAAGCTTGCGCCGCGAACCGCCGCCAAACCCGGGCCGCCGTGCCACTACTGCCATAGGTGGGGGCGTTATTATCGTTGCCAAGCCAAACGCCCACCGTTAACTGAGGCACATAGCCAATAAACCAGAGATCGCGGGAATTGTCCGAGGTTCCGGTTTTCCCGGCCACGGGGCGATCGAGTTGCGCCGGGCGACCCGTTCCCGACTCCACCACTTGGCGCAACATCGAGGTCATAATCGCCGCACTATCGGGATCGATCGCCTGTTGCGGGCGAATGTCCTCCTGTGCATCAAACAGCACCGTTCCATCGGCGGCCAGGATGCGGCGAATGCCTCGACTGGGGTAATGTTGTCCCTGATTGGCCAGGGTTCCATAGGCCCCCGTCATCTCCAATAAGGTCACTTCAAAGGCTCCCAACGCCAAGGGATAGACCTCCCCCAACTCCGACTCAATTCCCATCTTGCGGGCGACCTCTAGGGTCGGTTCAAAGCCGATATCGGCCAGGAGTTTCACGGCGACGACGTTGATGGATTGGGCTAAGGCGTTTTGTAGGGTCACTTTGCCCGCATAGCCGCCGCCGTAGTTTTGAGGTTGATAGCCAGCAATGCTATAGGGAACATCATCATAGACATCACGGGGAGACAGGCCAGTGGCGATCGCCGTAGCGTAGATAATGCCCTTAAAGGTGGACCCTGGTTGACGCAGAGCCTGAGTGGCCCGGTTAAACTGACTCTGTTCAAAGCCAGTTCCGCCAACGAGAGCGCGAATTTCCCCATTGCGAGGATCGATCGCCACTAAGGCTGCTTCCGTAAAACCTTCTTGCCAGCCATATTGGGCCACTCCTTGGCGGACAACCGCTTGAGCCAGTTCTTGTAATTGAGGATCGAGGCTGGTTTCCACGGTTAACCCCCCTCTTTCGATTTCCTCATCACTGACGTAGTTGGGGAGTTCTTGCTGAATATAACTGGTGAAATAGGGGAGTCGGACTTCGAGGCGTTTGGGAAGTCGTAGATTGAGGTCGAGGGGTTGTTTTATGGCTTGGTTGGCCTGGCTTTCACTGATATAGCCGACCTCCGCCATCCGTCGCAAAACCGTATTACGCCGTTGTTGGGCTAACTCGGGGGAGGTTTGGGGGGAATAGTCACTGGGAGCGGCGGGAAGTCCGGCCAGCAGCGCCATTTCCGGCAAGGTGAGTTCCTGGGGAGATTTGGCGAAATAGACCCAAGCCGCATCGGTTACGCCATAGGCCCCAGACCCGAGATACACCAGATTGAGATATTTTTGCAGAATTTCCTCTTTGCTGGTGCTGCGCTCGATTTCTTGGGCTAGACGAGCTTCTCGCAGTTTCCGTTCTAGGGTCACTTCCTGAGTCAGAAACACCATGCGGGCTAACTGTTGGGTGAGGGTGCTTCCCCCTTCGAGCCAGGCCCTAGCTCGCCAGTTGGTCATGGCCGCACGGGCGATCGCATGATAGTCTAAGCCGTCATGGTCATAGAAACGATGGTCTTCGGCGGCCAGGAAGGCTTCGATTAATTGGGGTGGGGTGTCGGCGAGTTCTAAGCTTTCGTGAGTGACGTCGCCGATTTGTTGCAAGATACTGCCATCGGCAGCTTTGATGGTGATGGTTCCGCTGCGAGCATAGGTGAGGAGTTCACTGGGATCGGGGAGGCTATCGTCGATGGCGGCCAGTTCCCGTCGCGCCCAAGCCATCCCCCCCAGGGTCAGTCCCCCGAGGGCAAAGACTGACCAAAAGAGGCTCCAAAGTTTGAGCCAGGGGCGTGGAGGAGTCCGATCCCAGAACATGATACTTATCCTCTAAAGTCCAGAATGACCAATGGCGAGGCCGGTGACCAACATTCCCAAGACGAGGAAAGGTTGGGCGCTGGCTTGGTATTTGACATCGTTTTCCAGGGGATCTCGCAGGAAGTACATATCCTGAAAGGTGATTTGGGGGATAATCAGCAGAATCAACAGTACGGCGTAGGCGTTTTGTTGAATGCTCATCAGATAAGCGGCGATTCCAGCTTGGAAAACATCGATGGAGAGGACGCAAATCCAAGCGGCGGTTCCGACGCCAAACATGACGGGGAGGGATTTAAGACCGAGTTGGCGATCGCCCTCGACGCTTTTAAAGTCGTTGACAATGGCGATTCCCAGGCCGGCGAGGCTATAGAACATGGTCAGGAAGACAATAGTTAGATTGAGGTCGCCAAATAGGGCGTGGCCGGCGCACCAGGGGAGGGTGATGTAGCTGGCCCCGAGGGCGTAGTTGCCCAGCCAGCCGTTTTGTTTGAGTTTTAGGGGTGGGGCGGAGTAGATATAGGCGAGAAAGGCCCCGACGACGGCGATGGTGGTGATGGTGGGAAACTCGTTTTGCGCCCAGACATCGAGGCCATAGGCGAGAATCCAGCCGCCAATGAGTAGGATGAAGACTTGGGTTTTGACTTGGGGGATGGAGATGGCCCCGGAGGGGATGGGGCGATAGGGTTCGTTAATCGCGTCGATTTCGCGATCGTAGTAGTCGTTGATGGTTTGAGTGTATCCGGTCATGAGCGGCCCGGAAAGGAGCATACAGGCGGCGGCCATGAGAACATTTTCTAGGGTCCAGGTGTAGGATCCGGATGAGGCGGCCCCACAGACAACGCCCCAAATGAGGGGAATCCAGGTGATGGGCTTCATCAGTTGTAGGCGAATTTTCCAAACGTTGGTTTCGCCGGATTGGGCGCCCTTCATGCCCATGAGTTGACGCGCTTTGGACCCTTTGACTTCGGGTTTCGGGGCGTCGCTATTGGCTGGAGATGGGGTTTGTGGGTTAGACATAGTTGAGAATTTGGCGTTGAAAATCTGTTGGATCAGTGAAACCGATGTGGGGTTGTGGTTGGGCGTTGGATCGAATGCAAATCCTGTCTAGTGTAATATGGGCGATCGCCGAGTGGGTCCGTCAAGGGTCTCAAGGTGGAGGCAAGATCCCGGTTTCTGTTAGAGTACAGTCTTTTGAATGGTGCAATCGTCATGGTGCGACCGACTGCGATCGATCTATTTGCTGGGGCGGGGGGGATGAGTCTGGGGTTTGAACAGGCGGGGTTTGATGTGGTGGCTGCGCTGGAAGTGGACCCGATTCATTGTGCGGTTCATGAGTACAATTTCCCCGATTGCGAGATGATCTGTGCCAATGTTAGCGAGATGTCGGGGGCTGAGATTTTAAGACGCGCTGGGGTGACGGAGGTGGATGTGCTGTTTGGGGGACCTCCGTGTCAGGGCTTTTCTTTGATGGGAAAACGATTGTTGGATGACCCCCGGAATGCTTTGGTGTCTGATTTTATCCGTCTGGTGGGGGAGATTCAGCCCCGCTATGTGGTGATGGAGAATGTGAAGGGGATGGCCACGGGGAAACAGCGTCAGGTGCTGTCTGAGGCGATCGCGGCGTTGGAGGCGATCGGCTATGAGGTGGTGGACCCGCCCCAGGTGCTGAATGCGGCTCATTATGGGGTTCCGCAATATCGGGAGCGTCTGTTTCTGTTGGCCTACCGTCAGGGGGAAACGCCGCCCCAGTATCCGCCCCCAACTACCCATCCGGCGGGGAAAACACGGCTTAAGGGGGAGTTGGCGCGGTTGCCCGCTTCGGCGACGGTGACGGAGGCGTTACAGGATTTGCCCGAAATTGAGCAGTATGAGGCGTTATGGCGGCAAGACTGGGTTGAGGCAAATTTTGGGGTTCCGAGCCAGTATGGAGCTATTTTGCGGGGCTTAGCGGTGGATTTAGGGGACTATGGGTATCCTCGTCCTGTGATGGAGAATTGGCTGAGTAATAGTGGGCGATCGCACCATCGGGACAGTTCCATTGAGCGATTTCGCAAGACGAAGCCAGGGGAGAGGGAGCCGGTGAGTCGCTTTTTGCGCCTACATCCCCAGGGGGTTTGTAATACCCTACGCGCGGGAACTCCCAGCAGTCGGGGCGCGTTCACCTCACCCCGTCCCATTCATCCACAGCGTCCCCGCTGTATCACGGTGCGGGAGGCGGCGCGATTGCACAGTTACCCGGACTGGTTCCGCTTCCATGTCACCAAATGGCACGGGTTTCGGCAAATTGGCAATTCGGTTCCCCCGTGGTTGGCGCGGGCTGTGGCGTCCTCAGTGCGGGAGGCGTTGGGGGGAGCGGTTGAGCGTCCTCTGGGTGAATGTCGGTTAGGGGATGCGGCGCTGTTATCGCTGACGATGACTCAGGCGGCGGCGCGGTATGGGGTGGGGAGAGATGCGATCGCCCCTCGGCGGCGGCTGGTGGATTCGTCGTCGCAAAGGGCTGCGGGTGATGGGCTAGACTAGAACGGTTTGCGAGACATTCAAAAGGTATGAAAGATTGGTCAGACGCTATAGCGAAAAAAATTAAACCTGATGACCAAAATTGAAACCCAACCTTGGGATATCGTAGATTCCCTAAAAACAGAAGAAGAGATGGCCGCGTATTTAGAGGCGGCGTTAGAGGAGGGTGACGTGCTTCTCCTACTCACTGCCCTATCTGATATTGCTCGTGCCAAACAAATGACTTCCACTTTAGAAGAGATTGCTCTCGCTATTAACCTGAAATAAATCCTGTCTCTGACCCTGGGGGAACAAAACCTGGGCAACTCACCCCTAGTCACTCCCAGGATGGGACATTTTTAAGCTGCTTTCGCTCCCCCTCCGTCTCCCCCTCAAACTCGTGTCAGTTAATCAGGGTAGGTGGCTGTAAATATCATACTTCTGGGGGAGGTGATCTTCGGTTAATTGGGTTAAAGACACGTTGAAAATAAAAAATAAAATGGTATTGGGCTGCACTGGAAAATTCCTTGAAATTTGTTATGTTAGGGAGAATATAGCTCTGACAGATAGTTGCATGAATTGCATGAATTGCATGAATTGTATGAATTGTATGAATTGTATGAATTGTATGAATTGTATGAATGTCCCGAGACAGGATTAACAGCAAGGCCTTCTCAGATCTCGTCCCTGTGGATTTAATGCTGGAACTCTTGATATAGTTCCGAAAATTCCTATAATCTTTCGACTGAAAACTCCTGGCGTAAATCTGCTAATCTCCGCTTGACCCTGAACTTAATACAAGGAGCTTTCATGAAAGCACTATTACTATATCCTCAATTTCCTCAGTCTTTTTGGTCCTATGATCGCTTCATGGAACTGGCTGGACTCAAATCCACAATTCCGCCCCTGGGGATTATTACTGTTGCGGCTCTATTGCCCTCCCATTGGGAGATTCGCTTTCGCGATCGCAACGTCGCCACGGAAACCGATGAAGATTGGCAATGGTGCGATATTGTCATTCTCTCCGCGATGCTGGTGCAAAAGCCGGACTTTCAATTTTTGATTCGCAAAGGGGTTCGTTTAGGCAAACTCGTAGCCGTCGGAGGCCCCTATCCCACCTCAGTTCCTGACGATGCTTTAAACGCCGGCGCACAATTCCTGGTTCTCGATGAAGGGGAAATGACCATACCCCCGTTTGTCGAAGCCGTTGAGGGAGGAGAAACCCAGGGCGTTTTCCGTTCCTTGGAGAAACCCGATGTCACCCAAACGCCTCAACCCCGTTTTGACCTCCTGCAACGGGATGCCTATTTGATGATGGCCATGCAATTCTCGCGAGGCTGTCCATTCAACTGCGAATTTTGTGACATTATTTCTCTCTATGGTCGTAAACCGCGCACCAAAGACCCAGAACAAGCCTTGGCTGAACTGCAAACCCTCTATGATCTAGGGTGGCGAGGCTCTCTATTCATCGTCGATGACAACTTCATCGGTAATCAGCGCAACGTGAAGCGCTTTCTGCGGGTCTTGATTCCCTGGATGCAAGAGCATGACTATCCCTTTACCTTTATTACCGAAGCCTCGGTGAATTTGGCTGAAGATGATGAATTGCTTGAACTCATGAGTGAAGCTGGCTTCTATGCCGTCTTCCTTGGCATTGAAACCCCAGATCAAGATAGCTTACAAGTCACAGGTAAGGTCCAAAATACCCGTGCGCCCCTGGTTGAGGCTTGTCGTCGGATTAATGATGCTGGCTTGCTCATCTATGCTGGGTTTATTCTCGGCTTTGATGGGGAACGCGCGGGGGCCGGCGATCGCATTCAAACTTTCGTTGAGCAAACCAATATTCCTCAACCGATGTTGGGCCTACTCCAAGCCTTACCCAACACAGCTCTCTGGACTCGGCTCAAACGGGAAGAACGCTTATTAGGGGAGAGCAGCCATCTCACCGGTGACCAGAATAGCTTAATGAATTTCGTCCCCACCCGCCCCATCTCTGAACTGGCTAAGGACTATGTTGAAGGGTTTTGGCAGCTCTACGAACCGCAACGCTATTTGCGGCGCTGTTTACAGCAATGTCTGCAAATTCGCAGCGGCAAAACTAACCGGCAAACGATGCAGTTTCCTTTAAATAAGGGGTTGCCCTTAATCATGCAATTGATCTGGCATCAGGGCATTCGTCGACCTGAGATTCGTGGGCAGTTCTGGCGTCAACTTTGGACAATGTTGCGCAAGAAACCTCAGATGCTCAACCTGTATCTTGGCTTATGTGCGGCTGGGGAACATTTCTGGGAATACCGAGCCTTGGCACGGGAGCGAATTCAGGAACAGATTGGCTATGATCCTCTGGAAGTGCCAGCAACGCCAACTCCAGAGTCGGTGCTAGTGCGTTAGGCGCAGTTGAATGGGTTGGATGACCGACTACGCAGGATTGGCAGGTCTTCGATAGATGGGGAAGTCCAAATCACTCACCCCATCTCGCGATCTCGCCGCCGCTCAGGTCAGCTTCAACAACCATTGGGAGCAACCGGCCAATTGCTCCCAATTTTCGATACCCTTGCCATACAGTCGACATGGGGGAAGGGCAACGGCCGTCCCCCCCACGGTCGGGGTTAGGGATGGGTTCCCGGACCGCCGCCATCTGTGGTCTGAAGAGATGAAAATTGGGAGCAATACTCCTATTCATCGGCAAAGACTTTAAAAATATCCATTCCTAACTTGTCCTGAATTAGAGATTGTGCCTGATTGGGATCTTGATAAATCAACTCCAATAATTCCCGATCGCTCACCCCCACTTCTTGAGCATAAAAGCTAACTTCCGACATGATCCGGGCTTCTGACTGGCGTAAATACATACTTAAACAGTGACGAGCTTGAGTTGCGTTGTCCCGTTGGGTGCGAAAAAAGGCTAGGGCATTGAGAAGCCGATCTTCATAGGGCGCTAACGGCTTTAAGTCCAAGGATTCAGGACGGTTAGAAGTCATAATGATCGAGTCAGTAAGAAAGCAGAGTTGATGAGATGAGCTAACCCGAAAACCATCGGCAAACACGGTTCTCATCAACGGATCTCCACAATACCCTTTATAATAAAGTCACGATATCCAAGCCACAGCGCAACAGAGGTCAATGGCATTGTCTCGCCAAAACTCGAAACATCCCAGGACTCAATGGGCGATGGGTTTTGGGATATTCCTACTGGGGCTGATGGTCGCGATCGCCGTAGAACGATGGCAAAACCAGGATTCGGGCTTTCTTAGCCCACCTCCACAATCGTCCTTGAGACCCCCCCAAGCGCTTGAGCCGCCTCAACCTGACAGCGATCGCCTCGCCAACCCCCCAGCTCGTCCTCAAGGGGATGATGCCGCCCCAGATACCGCCTTTGATCAGACGAACTTCATCGTTCGCGCCGTCCGTCAAGTCGAACCCTCTGTGGTGCGGATTGACGGACGGCGCCTCTATTCCGAAGAGGATTTGCGGGCCTTAGATCCATTAGATCCGATTCCCTATCCTCCCGATTTCCAAAGCGCAGGAACCGGATTTGTTATCGATGACCAGGGCCATGTTCTCACAAACGCTCATGTCGTCGGGAACGCTGAACAGGTGCGAGTCGTCCTCCAGAATGGCCGCAGCCTACGGGGGACAGTCCTCGGACGAGATAGCATCACGGATGTGGCGGTGGTCAAACTCGATGGTGTGAGCCTGGCCCCAGTTCCCATCGGCGATTCCGATGACCTCAAACCCGGTGAATGGGCGATCGCCATCGGTAACCCCCTCGGCCTAGATAGTACCGTCACCATGGGAATTATCAGCGCCACCGGACGCAGCAGCCGCGAAATTGGCGTTCCTGAGCGCCGGGTGGGATTCATTCAAACCGACGCCGCGATCAATCCCGGTAACTCCGGCGGCCCGCTCCTCAACGCTTCGGGCGCCGCAATTGGCATGAATACGGCAATCCTCGATGGCGCTCAAGGCTTAGGCTTCGCGATTCCTATTAAAACAGCCCTGCGGGTGGCTCAGCAAATCATCGCCAACGGCGTGGCGGAACATCCCTATCTCGGGGTTCGCCTCAAAACCCTCGATGCTGAGCTTCAAGCACAATTAGCACAACAGGAGAATCGTCCTAAGATTACCGTAAGCCAAGGGGTCTTAATCGTCGATGTCGTCGCCAATTCCCCCGCCGAAGCGGCTGGCCTGCAAATGGGCGATGTCATCCTGGCCATCGATGACGTCGCCGTGATGAATTTTGAAAGCGTACAGCGTATCGTGGAAGAAACGGCCATTGGGGACAGCCTTGAACTTGATATAGCACGGGGAGATCAGCAACTCACCCTGGAGGTTCGCCCCGGCCCATTTCCGGCCAACTAACCTCGATCCTCACCGTCCCTGAGTGGCCAGATGATTTGGGGATTTGCCGCTCATCCGTCACGATGGGATTATCGGCGATCGCCATCCACTCGATGCTGCGTTCTGGCCCACTCACCCCTGTCTACTCATTCATCCGATAGAATCATGACCAATCGTCTCGCGAGCAGTCAAAGTCTGTATCTTCGTAAACACGCCGAGAATCCCATTGATTGGTGGTATTGGTGTGACGAAGCCATCGAACTGGCCCGCCAGGAGGATAAACCCATCTTTCTTTCCGTGGGCTATTCGAGTTGTCACTGGTGTACGGTCATGGAAGGAGAAGCCTTCTCAGATTCCGAGATTGCAGAGTATCTCAACCGTCAGTTTGTCCCGATTAAAGTCGATCGCGAGGAACGCCCTGATATCGACAGCCTCTATATGCAGGCCTTACAACTGATGTCGGGACAAGGAGGCTGGCCCCTCAATCTCTTTCTCCTCCCCGATAGCCTGGTTCCCTTCTATGGCGGAACCTATTTCCCCGCCGAACCCCGTTACGGTCGTCCCAGTTTTCTGCAAGTGTTGACCCAGTTACGGGACTACTATGACAACGAAAAAGAAAAACTAGACAACATTAGTCACGATATGCTGACGGCCCTGCAACAGGCCGCCGAGATTCCGCCGCAACTTAAGGCCATGGGCCAGTCCTCTCTCTTAGACGATGGACTCCTACAACGGGGGTTAGAAGCCAGTATTCGCATCCTCGAACCCGAGGGAGCGCCCTGTTTTCCCATGATGCCCTATGCGCAAACGGCGCTGCGAGGAACCCGCTTTGAGTTAGATAAGGACTTTGTGGCTCAACCGCGCTGTGAGCAACGGGGCTTTGATTTGGTTCTTGGAGGGATTTTGGATCAGGTGGCGGGAGGATTCCACCGCTATACGGTTGATGCGACTTGGACGGTGCCACATTTTGAAAAGATGCTCTATGATAATGGGCAAATTTTAGAGTATCTCTCCAATCTTTGGTGTTCGGGAAGCCAAGATGCGGCCATCGAACGGGCGGTACACCTGACGATCTCTTGGCTTAAACGGGAGATGATGGCACCCGAGGGCTATTTTTATGCGGCTCAAGATGCCGATAATTTCAGTGATCCTCAGGAGGCGGAACCCGAGGAAGGGGCGTTTTATGTCTGGTCGGCGGCTGAGTTACACGAGAGTCTCAGTGATGAGGAGTATCAGGCGTTAGAGGCGGCTTTTTATAGTTCTGAATCGGGGAATTTTGAGGGCAAGATTGTTTTACAACGTCGCCATAGTGGTTCTTTGAGTGCGATCGCCGAGCAAGCCCTACAACGCCTATTTAGCCAACGCTACGGGGCCGAGGCCACTCCAGAGACCCCCATCGCCCCAGCGCGAGATAATCATGAGGCGAAAACCCGAGTCTGGCCGGGGCGCATTCCTCCGGTTACGGATACCAAGGGGATTGTCGCCTGGAATAGTTTGGTGATTTCTGGGTTGGCCCGGGCCTCGGTGGCCTTTGAGATGCCGGACGATTTGGCCATGGCCCGTCGCACGGCGGATTTTATTCTCGATCATCAATGGATTGAGGGCCGCTTCTATCGCCTCAATTATGATGGAACTCCCTCGGTGTTGGCTCAATCGGAGGATTATGCGCTATTTGTGAAGGCGCTTTTGGATTTAGTTGAAGCCGGGGCTGAGGATTATCTCGATGCGGCTATTAATGTGCAGGCGGAGTTTGATGAGCATCTCTGGAGTGATGAGTTAGGCGGCTATTATAATGCGGCTCAAGATACCCGTGGCGGGGCGATTGTCCGGGAACGGTCTTATACGGATAATGCCACGCCGGGCGCCAATGGGGTAGCGGTGTGTAATTTGGTGCGTTTGTCTCTCTACAGTGAGGAATTGCTCTATTTGCAGCGGGCTGAAGCGGTGTTAACGGCATTTTTGCCGATTTTGGAGAAAATGCCCCAAGCCTGCCCGAGTTTGTTTGCGGGACTCGATTGGTTTCAGAATGCGACGCTGGTGCGGACGACGGCGGCTGAGTTGGAGGTGTTGAAACGGCGCTATTTGCCGGCTACGGTGTTTAAGGTGGTCAACCAACTCCCAGAAGGAGCGGTGGGGTTGGTCTGTCAGGGGTTGAGTTGTTTGCCTCCGGCCCGCGATCGCAGCACCCTCCTCGAACAACTTGAACAAAGTCAAACCCGCACGGGAATTGGCTGATCTGAGCGGAACCTCAAGACGGTTGGCTACTGCCAAGGCTAAGATTGAGGCGTTTGATGTCCATTGGGGATAACCGGCTTCTGGTGCAGGTTCTTCGTGGTCACGGGTTGGCTCGTCTTGATGGATGATTCACGCCGACTGACGAGAGGTTCCCGATTTGTTAACGACAGACCTGAAACCAATCGTTAAGGTGGAATGTGAGATAGTTGATCTAACTCGGCGTGCTGGCCAATGGTTCTAACGATTTGTGATTGTTGGTGATATCCATTGGCCAGTGGAACCGGGTTTCGCAACCGCGATCGCCATTCCCCGTGGCTTCTGGTCATCCTCGCCCTGTCAGGTGTTGGCTGCGCTAGTGAGCTTGTTTTGAAGTCTGCTGAGTCATCATTTGACAGACATTATAGTACGTCAGTTAAGCCTAAAACAATTGCTGTAAAAGGATTCTATTACAGTAAATTGTCCGTGTTTGACTGTCTTGACTCAGGCTGTCGTCGATGAGTCAGCAGGGTTATCAATGGATGTATCTCCGCTATTAGGAGGGTTTATGAGTTCCTCTTCTCGTCCAAATTCCGATTTTAATGATACCATGCCGTCTCCACTCCATCCTCCCAATCCAGAAGACCCTAAACAGTCCGTCTCTGACGCTCCTCGTGAATCGGGAGCGGATGCTTTGTTACGCCCAAAACCCCCCGTTCCCCCACCGGTTGAGCCGTCACCGACTCCGGAAACAGTCGCCTCTGAGCCTGAACCTGAGCCTGAAGCGCCTAAACGCCCGGTTCCTATTCCTCCCCCGAGTGAACCCCGACAATATCGAGCGATTGGCGTCGTTCGCGGCCGCTATATGCCCTCTGAGGAGCAAGTGACTCAGGGAGCGCTTCATACCAGTGATGACACGATTGTTGAGGCGGTGTTGTTGGGACGAGTCATGAGTTTGGTTAAAAACCACATTGACTTGGACCAAGACCATCTTTGGGTGGTGTATCCCAGAACGGGCCAGCGCGATGGAAATCTCCATCTCCAAATTGTTGGCGTTTGGGAACCCGAAAACCTCAATCAAGAGGATCAAGATCCTGAACTTCCTCCGGTGTCGTCTGAGGAGGTTCATGAGGGCTATTTCTCGGTTCGCGGTGAGGTCGTCTTTTATTCAGAAGAAGACAGTCGCGTGATTGTTAAAATCCGTCAAGGACCCCGTAAGGCGGGACAACCACCGAAGTTTTTTAAGATTGCGCTCAAAGGGACGGTCTCGGGACGAGCCTTACGCCATTTTTGGTCGTTTGAGGTCGAGCGTCAGGGCCAAGATTTGGTGATCCTGACGGGGAATAATATGGGGGTGATGCCTCCTAAACGTCAGTCTCGCCCGAAGTCTCCCCAGAATCGTCGCCCCGGCCGCCGCAAGTCCGGCCCCGCTGCGAAGGGAAATCGCCCGACACCACGCCCGAAAAAGGTCAAGGATAGCCAGCCCCCTGGGTCTGAGTAAATGATGATTAACCCCGATTTTCAGAGTCTGAAAATCGGGGTTTTTGTTACTTGTAATTCCTGTTGTTTCTTTGAGTTTTTGGAGTTTTTTAATTTATGGCTTCTAAAGATAGTGGACGTCTCGTTCTGAATCATTCGACTCATGTCGATGGCTTGATTCCAGTGTTGGAGCGCTTGGTGCTTTGGCAAGGAATCCGCACGATTACGCCGGGTGTGATTTCGCGATCGCGCGGTCATATTCCTAGGTTGAAGTTACGGGTGTCGGTGCCGATTCGAGGAGGCTATAAGGCGATCGCCCGTGGGGGGAAAACGGTTCAGGAAGTCTTTGTTCTCACGAGCCTCTCGAAGGGTGAATTAGAACAGGCGATCGCCGAAAGTCTTAATTAACAAAACGGGATGGGTGCCGATGGTCAAGTTACAAAATAGTCGTCTCAAGTTAATCTTGGGGATTCTGGCTGCTGTCGTCTTGTTATTAGGGACAGTGGTCCTTTTAGCTTGGAGTGAGGGAACGGCTGAATCAGGAGAAGACTTATGGGAAGTTCTGGAAAATGTCATTATTACCCTCATGGGGGAATATCCTGATAAACCCAGAACGATTCCAGGTCGAATCATTCAGCTCTTTTTATTGGTTTTTGGCACATTTTTGTTTGGGACAATTATCGGTAAAATCTCCTCTCTATTTGTGACTCATGCTCTCTGGAAACAAAAGCAAATGAAGCGATTTAACAATCACATTATCCTCTGTAATTGGAATGGAAAAGCGGCGAGCATTATCCAACAATTACTAGAGTCTAATCATGGAGAAGCCTTAGATATTTTGGTTGTCTCTGCCTCGGAAGTGGTCGATGCCCGAGATTTCCATAATTTTGAGAATGTTCATTTCATTCAGGCAGATCCCACGCATCATGTCACCCTAGAAGATTTACAAGCGTTTCAAGCCAAGGCCATCATTTTACTCGCCGATGATGAGAGTACTGGGCCTGATGAAAAGAATGCCTTAATTGCTTTGGCGGTGAAGCATTTAGAACAAACACCGGGCAAACAAAAGGATATTCATGTTATTGCTGAACTGGTCAATCTTGATCGCCGCCGCCATCTGCAAGAGGCGGGAGTCGATGAGGTGGTCTCGGCTCGGGACTATAGTTCGGGAATTATTGCCCAAAGTGCCATTTTCAGGAATATGTCGGTGGTCTATCAGCAACTGTTGACCTATTCTGATGATTCGAATGAGTTTTATTTTATTCAGCCGGGTAATTATCCCTCGGAGTTATTTGGAAAACGGTTTCCTGAGTTGGGAACTTGGATTAGTAATTACAGTGCCAAGCATCCCAATAATCCCCTATTACTCCTGGGCGTTAAACGGGGCAATGGTGCGATTCTCCTCAATCCTAAACCGAGTCATTTTGACCATTTGGAAGAAGAGGATAGTTTAATTGTCATGGCATTCCGCAACATCGAACGGATTGTCTGATATCTCCATGGGAGAAAGTTCTCAAGCGAGACCTAAGCAATTGACATCTATCTCTTGAACCCGTAAATTTACGTTACTGCTGAGCCGATTTAGATGGCGATCGCCCAAAGATACTCGTGAATTTACGGGTTGAGTCGGTCTAGCGCTCGTGGCGATCGTTGAATTTTAAATCGTCATTTTTGGGTCATTATCACTCCCTATAGTCATACCTATCAGGCGAACAGCCGCCAGATGTTTGACCCTTCAACTTCAAGACTCAACAACCGATCATGAGCGTTATTGACTCCTCTCCAAACAGCCCCGCCTCTGGAATCATCACCGGAACCTTCGTGGATTTATGGGATGATGGCGATGATTTCATCCTCGACGCGGACGGAACTCAGTACATTGTCGATCCCCAGTCAACGGATGCTCGTAATTTCAACTTCTCTCCTGGGGATACCCTAGAAGTGCGTGTTGATGAATTTGATGGTCGCGAAATCGACAGCAGCAGTATCACTCGCGTTGCAGCGGCGACTCCAGGCGCCCCCACAACGACACCGGGGTCTGGGCTGAATGGGTTCGACGGCGATCGCTACTTGCAAGAAAACCCCGATGTAGCGGCGGCGGGGGTCGATCCGGTTCAACATTTCTGGGACCATGGCGCCCTCGAAGGACGGCTTCCGGATCTGTTTGACGAAAACTTTTATCTGCAAGCTAATCCCGATGTGGCGGCGGCTGTGGCGGCGAATAGTGTCTCCTCAGGCTGGGAGCATTTTCGCTATCACGGCGCTCGGGAAGGACGCCTGGGAAGTGCGACGGGATCGGTGGAATTTAATCAGGCCATCGCCGTTGGGTTTGGAAACCCCGCACCTACCCCCCCATCTGATGACCCCCTCACGGGATCTCCAATGGTCGATTCGGATCGTAATGTAACCGGTACGTTGGTGGGGTTCTGGGATGATGGAGATGACTTTCTGCTCGATGTCGATGGTACTCAATATATTGTCGATCCTCAAGGAACGGATGCTCGCAATCTTAATCTATCGGTTGGCGATCGCCTGATGGTGCGTGTTGATGAGTTTGACGGCCGCGAAATCGACAGCAATGAGATTACCCGCTTGAGTCCTGGTGCTGAACCGACGCCTGACTCGACGCCTGACTCGACGCCTGACTCGACGCCTGACTCGACGCCTGATCCCCTCACCAATTTCTCGGGACAAACCCTAGAAGGAACGGTGGTCCGCTTGACGGATGAAGAGGACTTTCTCCTGGATACCGCCAACGGACGTTTTGAGGTGGAAACGCTCTGGGATGAGCGCCAAGGGGTGTTACCGGTTCAACCGGGTCAGTTTGTGACGGTGATTGGCAGTTTTGATGATGATGTATCCTCTCTGGGAGTTCCTGAATTTGAGGCAACTCAGGTGATTCAAGCGGACGGTTCCCGCCTGATTTAAGGGGGGATCTCCATCGAGGTTGGACTCGATCGGCTGAGAGGGAGAACGATACATCGATCCCTCTCGGCGTTAAGTCTTAACCGGTGGTCTAATCGGTCGTCATTAACTGGTGGTGCGCCAACTGCGATCGCCCTCGAATGGCCACTTCTGCATCGCTTTGACGCAGCTGCTGCAAACATTGCTTGATGGGGTCTCGTAATTCGGGGTCATCGAGTCCTCTGGCGAGGGATTCTAGGCCGACAATGGCCGCATATCGGACGACCCATTCAGGATCCTGGCTGGTTTCGAGTAATCGCTCAAGCACCCGTTTTTGCGCTAGGACGCGCTCGGATGGCTCTAAGGCCTGCCATTGTAGGGTCCCGAGACCTCGGGCGGCGGCTCGTCGTACACTGAGGGCAAAGTCTGCGGCGGCGCTGAGTAAGATGTCTAGGGCGCGAGGATCGCCAATTTCGGCTAAGGCGCGAATGGCCCAGGCTCTGGCGCCATAGTTATAGCCGTCGAGATGCTCTAATAAGGGAGCGACGGCGGGTTCTCCGATGGTCACTAATCCCTGAACGGCGGCTACTGCTGCGCCGGGATTGTTGAAGCCTAAGACTTCGATGAGTTTGGGGATGGCGTGGGGATCGCCGGTTTGGGCCAGCGATCGCACGGCCATGAGCAAACCGACCGCAGAATCGGCGTGGTCAACGTCAGCAAGAAGAGAGTCGAGGGTCATGAAACGGTCAGTTGTTATAACAGCTTATCCATCTGGGTCATGATCTCGATGGCCGCTTCGTCTAGGTCATCGATTTGAGCCAGGTGATGTTCCAAAATCCCTTTGAGGGCAATGAGTTTGAGGCTATTTTCGGCTAAGGTTTCGGCGACGGGGGTGACGGCTTTGAGATAGCCGATGGCCCCGACATCCATTAGGGCGGCCCGCCGTAGTTGTAATTCAGGGGAGCGTAGGGCGGTGATGAGGCGATCGCCATACTGCTCGTCTCCGGTCAATTGGTAGAGCGCTCGGGCGGCGGCAAAGCGCACTCGGGCTACCTCATGCTCTAAAAAGGGATGCACCGGCTCGATGGCTTCTGTTGCCTTCAAGGCCCCTAAGGCCTCTAGGATCGCATCGTAGGGCTGCACCAGGTGCGGTTTGCCGGGGACGCGAACAGCGGCTTCTACGCCTCCGTCGAGAAGGGCCAGCAAACCGGGAATGGCCCGAGAGTCCCCGAGAGCTTCTAAGGCTTGAGCGGCTGACTCGCGAACGTAGTAATCGGCACAGGTTAAACTGTCAATCAGAGCGGGAACGGCTCGTAGGTCTCCGAGTTTACCTAAGGCTTTGGCGGCGTTACGACGGAGGGGATAGCCGCCACCGGGGGAGCGATCTATGGTATCGCCGAGAGCCTCAATGAGAGCCTCCAGACTGCGATCGTCACGGACACGAAAACGCCCCAGCCACCAAGCTGCATAGTAGCGAGTGCTGGGGTCGTCGGTTTGTTGTAAATTGGCGATCGCCTGTTCCGTTGTCCAAGACTCGGCTGCGATCGCGACTTCGGTTTCAGACGGCTGCATGAAAAAACGAGACTTGCGCTTACTCTTCGGATTTTCCGTTAGAACTGCCTTCCGGGTCAAATTCAAGGGGCTGGATACTGACAATTTCTCCACCCATCCGGGTAATCCGCCGCATTTCTTCATTCATGCGGTTATAGGGAACCGTCATAAAAATACTGTCACTGCTACGAATGGGATAATCATTCTTGTCAGTGCTGGGAGACTGACGCAGTCCGCGCACTTCATAGCGGAACATACGACTCCCAGACGGAGTGCTACTGTTGAGCGCTGTAGAACCCATCATCGTAATTTCTCAACTCCTCTGTATTGGGTGTACCGAATCCATACTGTGATTGTTTCAGGGAGGGGACCGGGGTGATCTGTCCTCTTCTCTCAACGGTAAGGGAGAACCGAGGTCTTTGCCAGTCTGACCTCGATTCTCCGGTGTTAACCCGTTTTAGTTAGCGGGTTCGATGCTGGCCACTTTCCCACCTTCACGCTGAATGCGTTGTAAGGTTTGGGAGAGGCGGTTGTAGGGAACAAAGAAGGAACGGCTGCTGCGACGCACGGTGGGGGTTCCACCACGACGCAGGTTGTTGGGATAGTTCCGTCCCAAGATTTTCGTCACTTCAATGCGGTACATCCGAGTATCGGCGTCGTTGCGACCGGACAAGCCATAAGTCCGAGAAGGCGCAACCCCAGCTTTCGAGGGACGATAGGCCCAACCTTCGTTTGAGTTGGAGGGGCCAACAACGGCTGATGAGCTGTTGCGTCCGAGTTCTTGAGCTAGACGGGATTCTGAACCTCGCAGTTGGGCGCGATCGCTGTTGGCGTAACCGCGATACAACTGGAACATACGGGTGAAGCCCACGGTTTTTTGACCCCGCTGGGTGTTAAACCCACGATAGTAGGGGACAATGTTGTCGCCGAAGTTCTCGATATACTCGACGGAATCGACATAGGAGTCGATGTCAGCGTCGTAGCCTTCGTTTTGGTACAAGTCCAAGTGGAAGATTACTTCGCTCTCGTCGTAGGGGGCGCGTCCGAGCAGATGTTTGTAGTTCAACTCGGTAAAGCGAGTCTGAAAGTTGGTGTAAAAGAACTTTGTCTTATACAATTCAGACTTAGCCACGCAGCGAACGAACTCGCGCAGGGTGATGCTGCCATCGCATAATAGCGATTCAGCACTCGTCAGGCGTTCTGATGCCATGACGTAATCGTTCCCCAGAAGCTGACGGTAGACGGCACGGATGGCAATCTGAGCGTCGTCTTCCGTCCAGTTGGGGCGCAGTTCGACTCGGTTCGTGTCATCGTAGGCCGAGGTGCCGAGACGGGTTGCAGCGGTAGTAATAGCCAAAGTCTATCCTCCTAATTTTTTAACGACGGATATAAAAACAGCCCGGAACAGAAAACAACTCCAAGCATTGATGCTCTGTAGCTGCTTACCGTTCCGGGCTAGAAAGGCGATCTAGCTTAGAGCGTTAATCGCGTAGTCGAGGTAGGAGTTGGCTTCAACAGCGGAGTCGCCGGAGAGACCATGGTTGGCTTTGATGTATTTCAGAGCTTCAACGTACCAGGTCGGAGACAGTTCAAAGGTACGGTTGATTTCGTCGATACCGGCAACGAGGTACTCGTCCATAGGACCAGTTCCACCAGCCACGAGGCAGTAGGTGACCATGCGGAGATAGTAACCGATGTCACGCGCGCATTTGGCTTTACCTTCGGCGGTCGAAGCGTAGTTCGGTCCCTGCATTTGGGTGGTGTAGGGGAACTTGTTGTAAACCGCTTGAGCAGCGCCATCCACGAGAGACTGAGCTTTGTCGGTCAGTTGGCGAGCAGCTTGCAGGCTGGCGTTAGCCTGACGGAAACGACCAAACGCGGTTTGGATTTCGGTGCTGCTCAGGAAACGACCTTGAGAATCAGCTGCGGCGACGGCTTCGGTTAACGGGGTTTTCATTGTTGAATAATCTCCTGTGTTACAGTTTCAAATTAATTTTGAAAGTTGGAATCGATATGGTGTATCGATGACGTCTGATGACCAGACTGCAAGGGGTGCGAATTACGCAACAGCAGCGGCAGCGCGATCGAAGTAGGTGCCGATTTCAGACATCAGGCTGCTGCAATCTCCGGGGGTGATTCCAGAAGGATCGCCTGCGATTTGCAGAGCCGCTTCTTTCATTTTTTGAACGCCGACGGCAACGGAAGCACCGGGGGTTCCCAGAGCCACGTAGGTTTCACGTAGACCGTTCAAGCAGCGATCGTCGAGGACGCTAGCATCGCCAGAGAAGATGGCATAGGTGACATAACGCAGGATGATTTCCATGTCACGCAAGCACGCAGCCATGCGGCGGCTGGTGTAAGCGTTTCCACCGGGAGTGATCAGTTGGGGCTGCTCAGCGAACAGAGCGCGAGCTGCGTTAGCAACGATGGTCGAAGCGTTGCTGGTGATCCGGTTAACCGAGTCCATGCGCTTGTTGCTATCTGCAACCATTTGTTGCAGTGCATCGAGCTGGGAGGCAGAGAGGTACTCGCCACGAGCGTCAGCTTGAGAGACGACTTTAGTGAATGCGTCGAACATGAATTAATCTCCTACTTAACTTGAGATGGGCTGGTCTAGTTCAAACGAGATATTTTAACGGTTTGGCTCCTAGACGGTAGCCTTGGGTGAGAAACCGACAGCCGACAAAACTGAGAATGTTTTTGTCTTAGATGAGAGAGCGCGAAAATCGCTGAAACTCAACTTCCGTCGAATTGCTCATGCCCTTCCGATAAATTTATACACTGCCACAGAGCATTTGTGAGTTACGTTTTGTAAAGATTTTAAGCCGCTCAAATGGGCATATGGGTGACCCTTCGGTCTGGATTATCTTCGCACTGGCGTTTGATGCTGCGATCGCCTCAATCCCAAGGAGCCTTGATTGAGGAGCCATCTGACTGACTGCGCTTCCAAGGAAACCGCAGCCGCAGCCGCCGAGGATGGGTCCGAAAACCGGCCTCGAATGTAACGAAGATGACCTAAGCAAACTTTACAAAACTCTACAAAACGACCCAGTTCTACGTCTGATGTCCTACATCCGACGTCCCGGTCTAACCTGACTCTCGGATATAGCCCACCTTAGTGAACCTAAGTCAACATCTCTGGGCTAACCCCTATCAGGTTAGAAGCCCCCGCCGATCCCGTCTACCTAAATTGTGGCTAATGTTACAGAAATCAACAATTCGTTATCTCAAGCAATACTGTACAAGAAACAGAAATAAAGATGACTGGCGATAAATCCAGGTAATATCAGTATTTTTACTTATCGGCCGATCTTGGCGTTGAGGGCCAGACTGCAACATTTCGTAATGTGAATAGCCCAGAAACAGCGATAAAAATTCTGAGAATCGTGACCTAAACCCGACTTAGACGAGGGAGGGCCACGCTGAATGAGGGTGAATGAGGAAGAAAGCGTTAACCTGAAAAGAGGATTTTTCTTCCTCACACCGTTAGCCCCTTCATAACTATGAGCGAAAACTTTTCCCCACGCCCCCAGTCTACCCCAGCCTCCCACCCCGACACGGCGGTCCCAAGTTTGGCCATTAAAGGACGCTACCGAGTTTTAAAATCACTGAGCCATGATGGACGAACGGTTCTGGCCCTAGACGAAGACACCCCATCTCAGACCTTTTGTGTCGTACGATCGCGCGATCGCCGCCGAGGCGAATTACCCCTCCCCTATCCCGTGCTGATGCGTTGGGAACAACTGGCCGACCATCCTCACCTACCCAGCTTACGGGCCGCCTTTGACGACGAGAGCAGCCAATACCTCGTCCATGAATACATCCACGGCAAAACCGCCGAAGAATACCTACAACTGCAAGGGGCCTGGACCGAAGCCCAAATTCGGCAACTGCTCAATCAGATTTTACCGACTCTACAGGATCTCCACGATCGCCAACTCCTGCACCGAGACATCAAACCGCAAAACCTGATTCAGTGCCACGAACAATGGGTCCTCGTCGATCTCAGCGCCCTTCATTGCACCGCCAGCCCCAACGGACTCGACGCCGAAGCCCTCAGTGGGTCCGCCGAATACGCTGCCCCTGAACAAATTGAAGGACATCCCCTCCCCAGTAGCGACCTCTATAGCCTCGGCGTCACCTGTGTCCATCTACTCACCGGTCAATCTCCCTTTGACCTCTACGATGATCGTCAGGGAACCTGGCACTGGCGCGATCGCTGCCGCTTCTCCATCAGCCCCCAACTGACTCGGGTGCTAAACGGTCTGCTAAACCCCGACCTGAATCAGCGTTACCAGACCGCCGAGACAGCCCTGCAAGACCTCAATCGCTTTGACTTACCCATCAACTGGGACGCTCTTCTCGTCCTCCGTCCCCTCTCGGGACTCCTCGCCGCCTCCTTTGCCCTCACCCTACTGCAATTCTGGGGACAACAAGCCCCTCAACTGCGATTCAACGGCGAATCGGCCAGTCCGAGCCTCAATAGCTCCCCTGATCTCGATAAAGCGATTCCCAGCAAAGGCAGCCCGACTGGCCCCCGGATGGAAACCCTAAGTCAAGGAATTCATGCGATCTGGACCCTCGCCGTCAGTCGCGATGGGTCCATCGTTAGCGGACGGGGAGACGGGAGCATCGAAATTCGTCATAGCGATCGCAACTTACCCACCCAGTTCCAAGCTCATCCCGAAGCCGTCTTCAGCGTCGCCATTAGCCCCGACGGCACACTCCTAGCCACCACCGGCAACGACAACGCCATCAAAATCTGGGATATGCAGCGAGGCAACCTCCTGGCAACCTGGCATGGACATTACGATGACGTTCATCATTTAGAATTTAGCCCCAACGGTGACATCTTGGCCAGTGCCAGTCGCGATGGAACCGTTAAACTCTGGGATGCGGTCGATCATTTTAACTACCCACTGCGCGATCGCAACTCCACCCCCCGCCATAGCCTCAACGCCCACAACGGCGAAGTTCACAGCTTAGCCTTCAGTCCCAATCACCGCTTTCTCGTCACCGCTGGCGCCGATGGCAAAGTTCACCTATGGGACTGGAAAACCGGTCACCATCTACGCGGCCTGGTATCGAGTTCCTCAGAAATTTGGTCAGTCGCCGTCAGTCCCGACGGCGAAACCCTCGCCACCGGGAGCAAAGATGGAACCGTACAATTGTGGAATATCCGCAGTGGTCGCCCGTTTCGTCAAAATAGCCTGCACCGCAATGCTGTCGTTTCCCTGGCCTTTAGCCCCTTCCCCGTGTCCTCCAGTCTCGGGTTAGAATACCTGCTCGCGAGCGGCGATGTTCACGGCGATATCTCCCTCTGGCACACCGAAAGCGGTAGCCTCAGTCAGATCAAATCCCATCAAGGCTGGGTAAGCTTTGACTTTAGCGCCGACGGTCAATCCTTAATCAGCGGCGCTTCCGATAAAACCCTAAACTCCTGGAATCTCAACCGAGTGCTACGTTAACTTCCCCCCTCCTCGTTCCCTGGCTCAGCCAGGGAACGCCTAGGAAGTATCAAGCTAAACCTCATGCCAAACCAGCAGACCTCAATTTTGGGTCTTCTGGGTTCAAGGTGATCAGAGGAAATTATGGCGAATTATATCCCTTGCTGTCGGGGCGAAAAATCCCCTCCTAGGAGGGTCTAGGGGTGGGTTCCCCGACAATTTTGTGTCGAATGCAACCCATTCCACCCTTATATCCTGAAGACCCTCAATTCTCAACCGACTCCTCACCCTTCTTAGCAAAAAGCTTGCGAACTAGAGTTTGCAGAGCCAACAAAAATAACCCCAAGGCCGCGAACGCAAACACAAACGTCGCCAACGCACTTAACCCCATGACCAACGTCCGAACAGCCGCCGCAATGTTCAAGGCTGTTTGATTGTCTGTTGTCAGGGGTTTATTGGCGAAGGTTTCAATAATCGAGAGCGTCAATCGATAGAGCAATAATGAGATTGTCGCCGACATAAATGAGCCACTAAAGGCTCGTAGAATTGTCCGGGTTGCGTCGATGTTTTGAGTCATAAGAAGGGAACAGGGAACAGGGAACAGGGAACAGGGGGGAAGAAGGCAAGAGGCAAGAGGCAAGAGGCAAGAGGCAAGAGGCAAGAGGCAATAGAAAATAGGCTGTCTGGTTGTTAATAATTCATGATTAACTGTTAATTATCCTTTGTCTTCTTAGGCTTCCTTGAAAAAGCGGATGAGTTCACGGGCGCGATCGAGAAACTCAGCATCCGCATTGAGCTTGGCGATCGCCCCTTGGGCCTCCCGAGCCAGGCGGTCGTGATCGGCGGCGTTCTGAGCCTGTAACGTTGTGTGAGAGGTTAATAAACGGGTCAAATCCTGACGGAGTGCCTCAAGTTGCCGCTGTTGAGAAGCCGTCACTGAGTTGGGTTTTTCCGGATTCACCTGACCCGAAAGCTGTTTTAAGCCTTGTTCAAGAGAGAGTAGCCGAGCGCGAACCTTAGAGATATCCTCACGGGGGTATTTTACCGCTTGATCAATCTCCTGCAACCGGGCGCTGAGATACTGGTAAAACGAGATCGCCGGGCGCAATCCCGTCAGCAACAGAGCCGCTCCCGACCCAATATAGCCGATCGCACTGACCCCCGTCACGGCCAACAGATAAAACACCAGAGCCGAGACTCCATGAAGAGCGATCGCGATCGCCAGCGAACGACGTACAATCAAGTTCACATAGTCAAGATTCTCACAATCAACACGAATCCCCTTCTCCCGAGACTGCTTCCCCTCCATCGCCACCTGTTTGGCTTTAAAGTGGACATTCCAAGGAATCGTCACCACCACCGCCAACCACCAAAATATGGCAACCCCAAGACTCCACTCTAAAAAATTGCCCGTGTAAACCCCCAACCATTTCAAAATGGCAAAGGCAATTAACCCGACGAGAACCAGAGCGATCGTTAAGCCAGTAAACCCATTTAGATCTTTGCTCGTCATACTAAACCTGGTAAAGGACTAACTTCGGTGCAAACTGAGGCGTTAACTCCCCTTGAGTTCGGCTCGGTTTCCAGGTTCCAATCCCCAAAAAACGGTGATCTTCCGTAAAAACCGCCAACGACTCAGCTTGCAAATAAGCTGCCTCCAGTTCTAGCTCAAAGCGTTGCCCCATACACCAACGTTGTGCCAAATCCTCAGGTAACACAACTCGCGGTAAATGGGCGATCGCCACCTCCGGCGGTGTCAAGGCCACTCCCCCAGCTAACCCCCCATCGAGTCGCGTTCCAGACGAGTCCTCCTGCTGCCGTTCCACCTGTTCAATCAGTTCCTCAAGGGTGCAACTATCTCGCAGATGAAAGCCACTACTTTCAGTGCGTTCGAGCTGTACCAGAGTTGCCCCACAGCCGAGAACTGCCCCCAAATCACGAGCGATCGCCCGAATATAGGTTCCCCCCCCACAGGCGATGGCTAACGTCACTTCTGGGGCATCTCCCGGCTGCCAGTGAAGCACCTCAATCCTAGACACCTCCACCTCTCGGGAAGGAACATCAACGGCCACCCCAGCACGAGCGAGATCATAGAGGCGTTTTCCTCCCATTTGAATCGCACTATATTGCGGGGGAATTTGCTCAATTTTGCCGATAAATTGCGGTAAAACGGCCTCAATTTGTGCTAGGGATAATTCAGGAACCTCGGTCTGTGACATCACCTCCCCTTCCAAGTCATCTGTTGTTGTGGTGATGCCAAAACGAACCGTGGCCCGATAGGCTTTGTCATCGGGTAGATATTGCAGTAATCGGGTTGCACGTCCGACAGCCAGAGGCAAGACTCCTGTGGCTTTGGGGTCGAGAGTTCCGCCATGGCCAACCTTTTTGGTCTTGAGTAGGCCGCGCACCTTGGCGACACAATCATGAGACGTCCAACCCAGGGGTTTATTGAGATTTAAAAAACCAGTCAAAACAAGTCTGAATGAATAATAAAAACTGAAGGGTATTCTGGATTAAGGGTGATTCGGGAAAATCATGGCGGCTTATCTTCCTTTCTGTAGGGGCGAAAGTTTTTTCGCCCCTACCCAATTCGCCAAAATCTGACATCAATTGCAGTTAATCTGTTGCTGTTTTGCCCAACTCAAACGCATTGTGAATCGCTTGTAACGCCTTAACACCATCCGCCTCAGAAATCACACAACTAATTTTAATTTCCGAAGTTGCGATGGTGTCAATATTGATGCCATCCTGAGCCAAAGCGGCAAACATTTTCGCCGCGACCCCTGGCTGGCCAATCATTCCCGAGCCAACAATGCTAACTTTCGCGATCGCCGGATTAACCCGCAAATCTCCACAATTAAGTGTAGTTAACAGAGGTGTTAATAACGCTTGCGCCGCTTCAGCGTCCGTTTGAGCCACCGTAAAAGCAATATCTCGGGTTGGATAATCGCCAATAATATGACAGCGTTGGGACTGAATAATCATATCCACACTAATGTTTTTATCCGCCAACAATTGGAAGATTTTGGCAGCGCGACCCGCTTGATCCGGGACTTGTAAAATAGCCAAACGAGCCTGATTGCGATCGAGAGCAACCCCTCGGACAATCGGCGTTGTTGGCCGTTGCGTCCCCGTGGCGGTCATCATCTCCTGTTCTCGCACCGTCGAGGGATGGACATCAAAGGTCTCACACAGAGAGGCGATCGCGCGATCGCCGTCTTCCGCCGCCACCACACAACTCACCTTCACCTCACTCGTCGAAATCATCTGAATATTGACCGACGCCGCCGCCAGGGCCGAGAACATCTCAGCCGCCACCCCTGGCCGGCCAATCATCCCCGCGCCCACAATGCTAACTTTCGCAATCTGAGAATCAATCAATAAATCCGTGTCCGTAGTATTGTCGGGGCCAGTTAGCGCCGGAATCACCGCCTGAGACACCGACTCAGCCCGCGTTAACATCTCTTTCGTCACCGTAAAGGCAATATCATTCGTATTGCCCTCATGAATCGACTGGACAATCAAATCCACATCCACCTGTTGGCGACCAATTTCAGCAAATAGCGTCGCAGCAATACCGGGGCGATCCGGGACTCGTAACAACGCCACCTTGGCTTGATCCGCATCAAACTCCACCGCATCCACCGGATGCACCAATTCCAAACCCTTCAGTTGTCGAGGTTGGCGGGGAGGAGCAATCACCCGCGTTCCGGGGTCATCACTCCAACTCGATCGCACCACCAACGTCACCCCATAATTGCGGGCAATTTCCACGGCCCGAGGATGGAGAACCTTGGCCCCCAAACTGGCCAACTCCAGCATTTCATCACAGGTAATTTCGGGCATCAACCGGGCCTCGGGAACCAAACGGGGGTCTGTGGTTAAAATCCCAGGAACATCCGTATAGATTTCACAGCGATCGGCATTGAGGGCCGCCGCTAGAGCCACCGCCGAGGTATCCGAGCCGCCGCGACCTAGGGTGGTGATTTCTAGGTCATCCCCTTGAGCAATGCCCTGAAATCCAGCCACCACAACCACTTTGCCATCCTGAAGATGACGTTGTAGGCGATCAGTTTGAATCTGAAGAATGCGAGCGCGACTATGTTCAGCTTCCGTGACAATTCCCACCTGAGCGCCAGTCATGGAGATGGCCGGTTGTCCGAGTTCCTGGAGGGCTAGACTTAATAGGGCGATCGAAACCTGTTCTCCCGTCGACAGCAACATATCCATTTCCCGGCGACAGGGATTCGAGGAAATATCAGCGGCCAACTGAACCAGAGTATCGGTGGTTTTGCCCATCGCCGAGACCACCACCACCACGGGCTGTCCACCCTCGGCTGTCTTGGCCACCCGTTGAGCCACGGCTTGCAACCGTTCAACAGAGCCAACGGACGTGCCGCCATATTTTTGTACAATCGCTGCCATAGTCTCCCCCAGATGTGAATCGAAACGGCCGGTTATTGTCGCATATTTCGTCCAAGATTCGCGGCCACCCTGACAAAGTGACATCAATTGACTGGACATCATCGACACTAGGAGTGCACCGCCGCCATTACCAAGGGACCTTAGAATCGCCTTGATGTTGCTGTTGCTGTCGTTGATGCGCCCGTTGGCGGAGGATTTCGGCTTGAGTTTGCCAATCGGGACGAGGGGGAGGGGCGGGTTTATGGGTTAGGGGTCCCTTGCGTAGGGTATGATTCGGGGTTGGTGGACTCGGTCGCTGGGCGATCGCCTTGGCGAGAGAGGATTCAGAGCGATCGTCACGGCTGGGGCGAACCGTGGCCACTGAAGCCGTCTCGCCTTGACGCAAATCATTGATCAAACCAATCATGCGGGGGAAGAGACGACGAACCATATCCCGTTGTCGCCGTCGCAGGGGCCGAACTCCATTGCTGAGTTCTTGGAGATAGGCTTGAAGCTGACGGATATTGGCCTGAACCTGTTGGATATTTTGCGTTTCGAGGGGGGCTAAGCGTCCTTTAATGACCGCCAGTTCGCGATGGAGGAGGGCGATCGCATTTTCGGCCCGTTTATACTCCGTCGCCTGTTGAGGGGTACTGAGGCTGTCATACCAGCGTTGGAGTTGCTGAATTTGTGCCAGGAGTTGCTGTTCTCGTTGTCGTTGTTCCTGAACATAGGTTTGCATCTCCTGCAAATCCTGTTGTAAGCCAACCACCGTCTCTCGTAGCACCTGAATTTGTTGCGGATTGCGCTGATTGCGCAGCTCACGATTGACACTTTCGAGCTGCTGAGTCATGATCTGATGATTCTGTTCGAGTTGGGTGACTCGTTGCAGAACTGGATCTAACTCTAGGGGGTCTGGTAGGACTTGTAAGCTCTCATGCAGTTGGGTAACGGCGTCTTGATACTGTTGCTGCATCTGTCGGTGGAAGCGTTGGCGATTGAGGACTCCCAACGACATCGATAGGGTAATCGGGACCGCCGCATGAAGCACCTGTTGCGTCACGAGCGACAAACCAATACCCACCCCCGACGCCCCGAGAGAGGCGATTTCGAGCAGTTCCATCAGAGGTTTGCGTCCTCGACGGGAGGGGGGAGCGCCCTCCGCCATGCTCGTAGAAAGATTAGCGTTTGACATAATCATTTGACCTAATCAGGGGTTTCAGTCGATGGGGTTTCAGTCTCAGGAGCTTCAGTCGATGGTCGGCCAGACCCGAGCCGAACTCAGGCGATCGCCGAGATTAAGCGCTAGTTTAACGGATTACTTCCCTCGAAACCAACCGGTGCGATCGCCCCACCGGGTTAAGACCGTCCTAACCTAGCCCATATGTCCAGCTAAATGGGCTAATTGCTTGAGATTGAGCAGATACATACTCTCTTCCGACTCATTAATCTCAATCCAATTCTTGCTCACCAATTTCGCCAGCAGTTTCTGAGCTTCTTCCGGGCTAATATCAGAAACATTGGCTAAATCCTTGGCTTCTAAATTATAAATTCGAGTTCCTCGATCCGTCGTTTCGCCATAGTTTTCTCCCAATGCAACCAATGTTTTCGCCAATTTAATTGCCGGGGGACGATTGCGAAGTTGAAAGCGAACATTGGTTTGGCGCAGACGACGAACCATCAATTGCAACATGCGATGATGCAATTGGACATCCTTAAATAGGGTTTGAATAAACCGTTGCGCCGAAACACTTAATAACTTAACTTCACTCACGGCGATCGCATCACTAGAGCGTGGCGACTCATCCAAAATGGCCATTTCACCAAAAAAATCACCCCGGCCTAAAATTGCGAGGGTGACGGCATCGTCGCCCGAGAGTCGTCGGACTTTCACCCAACCCGACACCAGAAAATACACCGCATTCCCCCAGGCATCCTCCATTAACACCGCTCGATTGGGAGGATATTCATGTTCATCTGCAACCGATAACAGCCAATCGACCGTTTCAGGATTTGCTGCATTAAACAGAGGGAATAGCTCACTGAAGGCTTCGCTTTGCATGAAAGTTGGGGAGAAAATCGCCAGTCTAAAGGGAGTCGCTGTCGAAGATGCCGTCAGGTGGAGATGCCACGCCGACAGACCTAGAACAGACATCTACAAAACATTGAGGACGACGAATTATGGCATCATCGCCGAAAAACCCGCGTCCTCCTGAATTTTAGCATTGAGATCTCGGGTTAAAATGCCCAGCTCGAAGATGGCCCGAGAATTGGGCCATCTCCCGAGTGGCGAACCCTGCCTCAACCCAGCACAATATCATCCAAGAGAATCTTATTGGCCACACTGCCAATGCTAAGCGATCGCGCCACCCCAGCAAAGGGAAGCGTCACCGTCTCAAAGACCTCATAAGCGTGGGGAAATTCCCCCTCAGGGCTTTCAGCGAGACTCAAGCGAGCCAAAACCTCTCCCGTCCCCTCCGGCCCCGAGAAGACCGTCACCTGATGCTCTTGGAACGGCGAAGCGTAGGCAAACGAGAGCTGACTCGAAAAGCCTTCCTGAACCGTCAGCAAGAGGCGATCGCCCTGATTATAAGACACCGCCGTTTCCCCACTCGGTGCGGTCTCAAAATTGCCCCCAACCCCCTCTTGCACGCCCATCTCCCGCAGTCCCGTCGCACTCAGGAGCGCCAGAGCATTTTCGGAAAATTGCACCCCTTGAGCGCCGTAAAAGCTGCCCACCGGGTTGAGATGGCCGACCCCCTCAAACGAGAGCGTGGTCGGCACATCACTCGGGCCAATCGTCAGCGTAGCCGATCCCACCGGCCCGAGACTGGCACCATTCGTCGGATTCGCCAAGACCAACCCCAGAGTTTCCGACGGTTCAATCAGACTGTCATCGACAATCGGTAACCGGACGACCTGTTCCGTCTGGCCCTCAGCAAACGTCACCTGAATCGGCGTATCATCAAAATCCGCCGGAGCAACAGCCGTCTGACTAAACGGGATCACCGTAATCCCAACCACCCCCGTACTGCCATTACGTCGCTGCAAGCCAATTTCAGCAAACTCAGTCCCATCCTCATCCACCACATAGTTAGCCGACGTAAAGCTAATCTCACCAAAAGACCCCGGCGGCGGCGGTTCGGGTTGAGGCGGTTGCGGTTCATCCGGTGGCGGCGGTTCCACCTCAAAGACCTCTAAAATCGCCGTTCGTGGGCGAATCAACTCCGTTCCCGGACTGGGATTACTCAAACTCAAATTCACCGTTCCCGGTGCCGCTAACTCCGACTCCTGAACACCGGCGATGGTGATGGTTTGTCGCTCCTGGCCCGGCTCAAACGTCACCGGAATCAAGCGATCGCCAAAACTCTCGGGCAATGCTAAGGTTCCCTCACTGACCGTAATCGTAGCTTGAGAGGCTTGTTCGAGATTCCCCGTTCGCACCAAGACGACCTCCATAATTGGCGTGCCATCCTCTTCAACCTGAAAAATCGACTCAGCAAACGACAACAACACCGGGTCCATCGGCATCGGCATCAACTCAAACAGGGTTTGGCGATCATCTCCTAACTGTAACCCCGCACTCGGTTCAGCCAAACTCAGCCGCACCTGTTCTAACCGGGCTGCATCCTCCGATAAGGGAATCTGCACCGTGGTTGTGGCCCGGTTGGCAGCAAATTCAGCACGCAACGAACTGAACAGAGAGGGAGGCGTTGGGGTCGTCCCATCATCGAGTTGCACGGTCACCTCCGCCGCGTCCGAGAGATCCCCAGACCGGACTAAAACCACTTCCAACCCCTCTAGGGAGGTCTCATCTGGGGCCAACAGCGGACGAATCCGTTGTAGATTCACAAAGGTGGGGATGGGTTCGACCGGTTCAGGGTTCAACAGTTCCAAGACCGCCTCATCAACGGCTCCTAAACGCGCTCCCCCAAAAGGAGTCTCCAGTCGCAGATTCACGTCTGGGACTCTCTGGGCCAGCAACTCATCGAGGATCAGTGGTACTGTTTTTTCCTGTTCCGTAGGGCCGAACAAGACCCAACGGCGATCGAATTCCTCGCTCTCCTCGGTCTCAGAGTCTCCGTCGGGGTCGGTTGTCATCGAGGAGGTGATGGCCACGGCGATGGTGTTACCACTAGAGCGATTCCGTTGTAAGGTCACGGTTTCGACGGGGTTCCCCGCGTCATCGAGTTCTAATCGCTCCTGGGTGAACTCCACCACATCGAGAGCGACCACGGTTTCCTCTGTGATTTTCTCAGCCAATTGCGGGTCATCGGAAAGCAGACGGGCCAAGAGTTCACCGCTGTCTCGTAGCCGAATCTCTACCGTTGTCTCATCCTCAGCACTCGGACGAATCTCTAAGTCGTCAAAGCCAAGGGACCCGATCAGGCCGAGGCGATCTTCGGTGGGGTCAAAATCTTCGATGACTGTCTCGGAGTCTAAAACCTCATCGTCATCGTCATCGTCATCGTCATCCTCGTCAGGTACATTGCCCTCTAGGAGAACATTGAGGTCCTCAAAACGCGCCAATTGTTCAGGGTCAACCTGATCGGGGTTATTGATGAGTTGATCAAGACGGTTGAGGGGGAAGGCTTCAGGACCAAAGTCCTCAAATCGGGCGACGAATTGGCTTAAATTCAGTTGCCGTCGCGGTTGTAGCAGGAAGATATCACGGCCAGCGCCTCCCCGTAGGCGATCGCCCCCAGAATCGCCCCCAGAATCGCCCCCAGAATCGCCCCCAAGAACATCGTCCCCAGAGCCTCCCACGAGGCTGTCACGGCCGGGGCCGCCGCGTAGGACATCATCCCCAGAACCGCCGCTGATGACATTGTCGCCATCGCCACCGAGAATGACATCATTGCCGCCGAGTCCGAGGAGCGTATCATTGTCCTCGAAGCCGAAGATAAAATCATCCTCCTCCGTGCCGAACGCAACGACGCCGGGGGTTCCGGTGAGCGTATCATCCTCCGGGGTGGGGTCGTGTTCGACTGGGGTGGGGTCGTCCTCGACTGGGTTGGGGTCGTCTTCGACTGGGTTGGGGTCGTCTTCGACTGGGGGGGGGTCATCGGATTGATTCGGATCCGCCAGAGTATCAGTTATAAGCCTGTCGTTGGATTCCATGGGATTGACACTGAGGATAGGGGTTTCGGAAGGGTCGGAGCGGTTGAACAAAGAAGACGGGTTCATGATAGTCGTGGTTAACGCTCAACGGTCCAGTGCAGCCAGCAGAAACAGAACTGGCCAACCATCGCCGTCACTCGTCACCGTCTAGGGCGAACCCAGTTCACCCCGACAACATCGGTTTCCGGCGACCGTTAGCGGCTGATCGTCTGCACGAAGGTTTCGAGGCGATCGAGTCCTTTTTCGGCCGATGCCAGGTCTGTGGCATATGACAGACGAAGACAGTCATCGGTTCCAAAGGCGATCCCCGGAACGGTGGCGACGTGATGCTCTTCTAGGAGACGTTCGCAAAATTCATAGGAGGGAATCCCCAGTTTGCCGATGTTGAGGTACATATAAAACGCACCTTTGGGCTTAACGACACTGGTGTTGGGCAGTTGACTGAGGCGATCGTACATATACTGTCGTCGCTGATCGAAGGCTTGACGCATTTTTTCAATGCAAGGGGGAGATTGGGGGTCTGTTAGGGCGGCGATCGCACCAAATTGGGCAAAGGTACAGACGTTAGAGGTGCTATGACTTTGCAGGGTGCTGGTGGCTTGGATCAACTCCAGGGGAGCGGCGAGATAGCCTAAACGCCAGCCGGTCATGGAATAGGCTTTGGCGAAGCCGCTACAGGTGATGGTGCGATCGCCCATTCCCGGAAGCGAGCCAATACTGAGATGTTCGGCATCGTCGTAGAGGAGCTTTTCATAAATCTCATCAGAGAGAACCAACAGATCATGGTCGAGGATGACTTGAGCCAAGGCGCGAATTTCCTCGGGGCTATAGACGACTCCCGTGGGGTTCGAGGGGGAGTTGAGGACCACGAGCTTGGTGCGATCGCTAATGGCCGCTTGTAGTTGTTGCGGGGTGATTTTGTACTCACTCTCGGCGTTGGTGGGAAGCATTACCGGAACCCCCTCGGCCAGTTTGACAATTTCGGGATAACTGACCCAGTACGGGGCCGGAATAATCACCTCATCGCCGGGATTGATCAAGGCGATGATCGCATTGTAGATGGCCTGCTTGCCGCCATTGGTCACTTGAATCTGTTGTGGGCTAACATCCAGATGGTTGTCCGTTTGTAGCTTGTGGGCGATCGCTTCCCGTAAGCGTAATTCCCCAGCGGCTGGACCATAGCGGGTTTTCCCCTCATCCAGAGCCTGTTTAGCTGCCTCAACAATATGCTGAGGAGTTGGGAAATCCGGTTCCCCGGCACTAAAACTACAGATATCAATTCCCTCGGCTTTCATGGCTTTCCCCTTGGCCGCAATAATCAGGGTCATGGAGGCGGGAACTTGAGCCACTCGTTGAGAAATAGTCTGGGAAATATTCATTGTGGATTTCTTAAGGCAGTGTGATCGTCAGCCAACTAGATTAGGGGAATTTTACCCCTATCCCCCGAAGCTCGGATATTCTTGGCAACGCACTCATGTCAGATGACGGTGACATCGGTCCCCTTGTACCCTTGAATCTATGGTCCTCCAACGTCTCTTACAAGATTTGTCCCACCGACTGCCCCTCCGAACGGTTTTAATCATCCCCTTCGCCCTGCAAATCTTTGCAGCCGTTGGCCTGACGGGATATTTGTCCTTCCGCAACGGCCAACAAGCGGTCGATGAACTGGCCGAACACCTGCAAGCCGAAATCAGTCTACGCATTGAGGAACGACTTGAGACTTACTTATCCCAAGCTCATCTGATCAATCAAACGAATGTCATGGGGGTTCGTCTGAATACCCTAGATCTGACGGATCTCGACGCACTCGATCGCTATTTTGCCCAACAGATTCGCCTTTTTGATGCCGTCAGTTATATTTATTTTGCCAACCCCCAGGGCGCGTTTAGTGGGGCCGAACAAGTTCCCGGAGACAGCGTCAACATTGGCCAAGCGGGACGCACTGGCCCTGAGGATGACCAGTTTTACACCTATGCCGTCAATGAGAGGGGACAGCCAACCGAGCAATTGTCGGCTGTCCCTGGCTATAACGCGCTCACCCGACCCTGGTATGTGGGGGCGGTGCGGGGGCGATCGCCTCAATGGGGAGAGGTCTATGTCTGGGCGGCCCCCTACCAGAATCTCGCCCTCCCGGCCACCCAAGCGGTCTATGATGCCCAGAATGAGCTGTTGGGGGTGTTTGCGGTCGATTTATCGCTTTTGGATATCAGCACCTTTCTGGGCCAGCTTGAGGTGGGGAAAACCGGGGAAACCTTCATTGTTGACCAACAGGGGCAACTCATCGCCACTTCCACCTCAGATCCCCCTTTCTCTGAGGATGAACGCAATCCGACTCGCCTCTACGCCAGTGAAACCGGCAATGAGCTGATTCAGGAAACGGCGCGCTATCTGTTGGCTGAGTTGGGTGGATTTTTCCGAGTCGAGGAGACCCGACAGGAGCGGTTTACCATTGAGGGCGAAGCCCATTTAGTCCAGGTCAGACCCTTTGAGGATGAGTGGGGTCTTAATTGGTCGATTGTGGTGGTGATCCCGGAACGGGACTTCATGGAGCGGATTCACGCCAACACCCGCAATACCATGTTGTTATCTGGCTTGGCCCTGGTCATCTCGACGGCGATCGGGGTGGTGACGGCCCGTTGGGTGGTCTCACCGCTACGACAACTGAAAGAGTCGGCTCAGGCTCTATCTCAAGGAGAATGGCAACATCCGGTTCCCGAACATCGCCAAGATGAAATTGGCGATTTAGCCCGCTCGTTTCGGCGTATGGCCACTCAGCTACAACAGTATTTTCGTGATCTACAAGCCAAAAATGAACAAATGCAACGGCTCGATAAACTCAAGGATGAGTTTTTAGCCAATACCTCCCATGAGTTACGAACGCCCCTCAATGGAACGATTGGGATCGCCGAATCGCTCCTAGATGGCGTCGCCGGTCCCCTCAATCCAGCCCAACGAACGAATTTAAGTCTGATTGTTCAAAGTTGCTATCGGCTCAATGCTCTCGTGAATGACATTCTAGATTTTTCTAAATTGCGCCACAAGCAAATCTGTTTACAGTGCCAGCCTGTTGGTCTTCGGGAAATTGTGGATTCAGTGTTGAGTTTTTGCAAAACCCTCGTGTCTCGCAAAAATGTTCAGCTCATTAATGCTATTTCCCCTCGGCTTCCTTGGGCGTATGCCGATGAAAACCGCTTGCAACAAATTTTATATAATCTCGTTGGAAACGCTATTAAATTTACTGAAGAAGGCTTTGTGGGCATTTCTGCTGTTTATTCCCAGGAGGCGAAACCTCAGACGGCTAATGCTGGCGATCGCTTAGGCTTACAATTAAACATTCAAAATGACTCTACGTTGACGGCTGATCATAGGTTGGGGGGCTACTTGTTAGTGACGGTCTCTGACACGGGAATTGGGATTCCGGCGGACAAACACCAGTCCATTTTTGAATCCTTTGAACAGGCGGATGGCTCGACCTCACGAGATTATGGGGGGACAGGACTCGGTTTGGCGGTGACAAAACAGCTCGTGGAATTACATGGTGGAACCTTGACGGTGCAATCCATTGTTGGCAAAGGATCGCAATTTACGTTTAGTTTGCCGGTGGTGACTCCTGAGCAATTAGAGGCATCCCAAACGGTCTCAAAAACGGAGCTTAAACCGGTCTTGGAGGAGGATGTTTCCGGGGAGGATGACGCCTCGGCTGTTGAAACGAGGACGGTTTTCCCAGAGTCTTTGTCGGCGAGAGAATCTGCTGAGGGGGAGGTTGAGGAGGCGTTGATAATCTCGGACTTGTCCATGTCTAAAACGACGTCGGAGGTGATGGCCCAGATTCAAGCGGCTAATCGGGACGAGGTTGCTACAATTTTGATTGTTGATGATGAGGCGATCAATTTACAGGTGTTGGTGAATCATCTCTCGCTGGAAAATTATGTGATTATCCAAGCGATTAATGGGATTGAAGCCTTAGAAATTATCCAAAATGGCTTTAAGCCTGATTTGGTGATTCTCGATGTCATGATGCCCAAAATGACGGGCTATGAGGTGATGCAGAAGTTACGAGAAACCTATTCGGCTCATGAACTGCCGATTCTGCTGCTGACGGCGAAAAATCGCTCGGAAGATGTTGTGTTCGGACTCCAGAATGGAGCGAATGATTACCTCACAAAACCGGTGAATAAACGGGAGCTTTTGGCTCGTTTAAAAACTCATTTAAAACTCTCTCGTTTGAGTCTTGCTTATGCGAAGTTTGTGCCGAGGGAGTTTTTAGATTTTCTGCAAAAAACGAGTATTCTTGATGTTCGATTGGGGGATACTGTTGAGCGAGAAATGTCGATTCTTTTTTCAGATATTCGAGATTTTACGAAATTGAGTGAGGGTATGAAGCCCGAGGATAATTTCAAATTTATTAATGGTTATTTATCGCGAATGGAACCGGCAATTTTAGACAATAATGGATTTATTGATAAGTATATTGGCGATGCCATTATGGCGCTATTTGGAGGAAATGCTGATGATGCTGTTAAGGCGGCGATCGCCATGTTGGAAAACCTAGAAAAATATAACCAAAGTCGTCAACGACCTGGACGCAGACCCATTAAAATTGGCATTGGCATCAATACGGGACAACTGATGTTAGGAACCGTCGGCGGCGAACAACATATGAATAGCACGGCGATTAGTGATGCCGTTAATCTCGCCTCGCGGGTTGAAGGACTCACGAAAGTCTATGGCGTTCCCCTATTGATTGCAGAAGAAACATTTATTAAACTGCAAAATACCGGAGATTACAATATTCGTCTGATTGACCGAGTGTTGGTGAAGGGCAAAAGTCAGAAGACCTCCATTTTTGAGGTGTTTGATGCTGACGCGGATCCCATTCGTTCTGGTAAACTGGCAACTCGAACTCAGTTTGAGCTGGGACTGGCTTACTTACAAGGACAAAAAATCCAAGAAGCTCAAGATTTATTTTTAGACTGTTTAGCCCAAAACCCCGCAGATTATCCTGCTAAAATCTACCTAGAACGATGTGAAAAACTGCGAGAAACCAATCAGCGATCGCCGGGCTGAGAGAATGCGAATCTCAAGCCGTCAGCCGTATCAACCTGACCCCGGTGCGATCGCCGTCAACAGCTAACCCCTGTCCCCTGACCCCTTCAGCGTCATCATGAACCAATTTAACTTTCTCTCTCTCTTCAGCAGCGATGTTAGCACTCCCCTGAAGCAGTTGCGTCAAACCGCCCCCCCTTCCGAGACCTTCTCGATTGAGGTCACCGTCTCAGATGTAACCACAACCAGCGCCGAACTTGAAACCAACTCCAGGGAGTTCTTAGCCGTTGAATATTCCCTCACTCCGGACTTTGAGACGATCGCCGGAATCGAGATTGCTGATCCTGAACCCCCAAGCGATGGCCGAGATGTTGATCTAGACATTGATCTAACCGGACTGACCCCCAATCAAACCTATTATTATCGTCTGACCGATGCTCAAGGTAACTCAGAGCGAGGCCGCTTTGAAACCCTCGTCGATGTGGGACTCTCGGGAACTGGGGACTTTGTTGTCTTTGGCGACAGTCTCAGTGATACCGGGAATCTGTTTTTAGCCCTGGACCAACAACAGCCTCCCTCTCCCCCCTATTTTCAGGGCCGTTTCTCCAACGGACCGATTCTCCCGGAATGGATGGCTGAGCGGCTAGGGGTTGCGGCGCCGATCCCGGCCTTGGCTGGGGGAAACAACTACGCCTTTGCTGGGGCGCAAACGGGACCGGGAACATTAGACAACGGCGCACCCAATGTTGGCCAACAGATTGAGGCCTATCTTAGTCAAGATCGTCCCGAGTCTGAGGATCTGTTTTATTTGTCCGCCGGCGCCAATGATTTGATTTTTGGCCAGCGCTCTCCCGAGGCGATCGCCGATCACTTAACCGACCATATCTCAACCTTAGCCGAGGCAGGAGCGCAACAGTTTCTGATCTCGAATTTACCCGATATTGGTCAGCTTCCGGCGGTGTTAAGCCAAGGCCAAGGAGATGTATTGACGGGAGCCGTCTTAGAGACCAATCAACGGTTAGACGCTCGTTTCGAGAGTTTAGAGCAGCAATTGGGCATTGATATTCTCGAACTCGATTTTGCCGGAGCTTTCGAGGAAATTTTGCAAAATCCCCAACAATTTGGCTTTACCAACACAACGGAATCAGCCTTAGATCCTCTGACCGGAGAAGTTGTCGACAATCCCGAGGAGTATCTGTTTTGGGACGAGATTCACCCCTCGACGCGGACTCATGAACTGATTACCCGCTTGAGTTTGACCGAGTTGCAATCCCTCGAAGCCTTTGCTTTAGAGGAAGCCGAAGCCCCCTTGAGGGACTTGGAGTTATTCGACTCCGAGATCTCAGAGTTGGCGATCGCCGACGAGGCGACAATGTCATTACTGTAACCCTAGCCTCTCCATTGGACCGCTTCACCCGCCTACCATGATCCGTAAAACTACCCGGTTTTTGCCTTCAGGTCCTGGCCCGACAAGTGAGATGTCACAATAGAGGCAGGAGTTTGATTCGACATCAGGGAAAGTTTCGTTTCTCCGGTTCCCCTACAGTTCCTCATTGCGAATTCTAGCAACTGTCCATGAGTTATTGCGTTAATCCAGCCTGTCCGAGTCCTGAAAATAACGACTCTGCTGAGCAATGTGTCAGTTGTGGCTCTCCCTTGCTACTCAACGGACGATACCGATCTGTCAAAATCCTCGGACAAGGCGGGTTTGGTGCAACCTTTGCGGCTCGAAATGTGGCCCTACCGGGTGAACCGGTTTGTGCGATTAAACAATTACGAGTCGCCTCCAATAGCCCCAATGTCATCGATCGCGCCCGTAAACTCTTTGAGCGAGAAGCCGCCACCTTAGGGAAAATTGGCAATCACCCCCAAGTTCCCTCCCTACTAGACTACTTTGAAATTGGCGGGCAGTTTTATCTCGTTCAAGAATACGTGAAGGGATTGACCCTCAAGCAGGAAGTCAAACGCTATGGTGTCTTTGACGAGTTCAAGGTGCGAGCGGTTCTCGATGAAACCCTAGAACTGCTGAAGTATTTTCAAACCCAGTCGGTGATTCACCGCGATATTAAACCCGCCAACGTGATCCGGCGTAGCATTGATGGCCGCCTGGTGTTTA
Source organism: Sodalinema sp. (assembly GCF_046483825.1). Lineage (NCBI taxonomy): Bacteria > Bacillati > Cyanobacteriota > Cyanophyceae > Oscillatoriales > Oscillatoriaceae > Sodalinema > Sodalinema sp. Next base: position 18,337 of record NZ_JAWOCL010000071.1, on the reverse strand, counting down.
TTGATTTTGGGGCCGTCAAAGATGAAGTGAGCCATACGGCCATGTTAAGCGATGATGATCAGGCACCGAATACCTCATTCGCCATTGGTACACCGGGATTTGCACCCCCAGAACAGATGGCTATGCACCCGGTGTTCTCTAGTGATATCTATGCGTTGGCGGCCACCTGTCTCTATTTACTATCTGGGAAGTCGCCCCGCCGTCTGGGCTATGATCCCTTAACTGGGGCGATTACCTGGCGCGATCGCATCACCGTCAGCGAGAATCTAGCCTATGTCTTGAATAAGATGTTACAGCCGCTGTTGTCCCAGCGCTATCAGTCCCCGGATCAGGTGTTGGCGGATTTACATTATCAGCCGTCGGAGGCAGAGTTAAGCGATAACTCGGTTCCCATACAGCCTCAGAGAATCCAGGAACAAACCTATTTAGAAGCCGAAGACGAGGTGACTCACTGGGGGGCGAATGAGCCTGAAGAAACGGCGCTTGGCCCCTCTCAGACGGAGTTAAACCCCTCTCAGACAGAGTTTAGCTCCTCGGAAGACCAATGGCGCACCCATTTATCGAATAGTGATCCCCTCGATGCGACGGGGTTGGCGGATACCCGTCTCCATCGCCAATCACCGCGACGATCGCGTAGTGCTTTTTCTAAGGCGGCGTCTAAGGCGGCCAAGAACCGGGGCGATCGCAGCCAACTCAACCCCACTCAACTCAGTGGCAATAGTACAGCCCGAGGCCGTTTAACCTTAGCCATTCTCAAACGGGATTATTTTAAAGGACGGCGGGATTTTGCCAACTGTAATTTAAGCGGGGCGGATTTGCAAGAGTTGAATCTCGAAGGCGTTAACTTTAATGAAAGTAAACTCGTCAAAACCAATTTACGAGGCGCCAACTTACATAAAGCCGATTTAAGTCAAACGGGCATGAATCACGCCAATTTGCGCGATGCCGATCTCAGCGATGCCTTTATGAGTTATTGCAACTTAGCCGGGGCCGATTTGCGCGGGGCGGATCTGACGAATGCCTATTTAACCTATGCCAACCTCACCAACGCCAATCTCTGTGGGGCCAATTTAAGCAACGCCAAGGTGACTCAGGAACAGTTGACGGCCGCTAAAACCAATTGGCGCACCATTTTACCTGATGGCAAACGGGGGTTATTTTCCTAGATTGGCCCTGTGAAGGGAAAGTGACGGCAAATCTACCGTTACGATGAGGGAGGAGATTTCGTTATACAGGAGCCTTTATGTTTTCTCGACGACATTTAACATTATTGACCGATTTTGGTGAACGGGATGGCTATGTGGGCATTCTCAAAGGGGCGATCGCCAAAATTGAACCGTCCCTGGCCGTCACCGATATCACCCATGACATTCCCCCGCAAGATATCCTGGCAGCCCGTTTCTGTCTCGCCAACGCCTATCCCTTCTTTCCCAAAGAGACGGTTCATATCGCCGTGGTTGATCCCGGTGTCGGTACATCCCGGCGCGGCGTTGCCATTCAACTCGAAGATGGCTTTCTGATTGGCCCCGATAATGGCATTTTTGATGGGGTTCTGCGGCAGCATCAGGATAAAATCCTGGCGGCGGTGGAGTTAACAGAAGTCAAGTATTGGCGCACCCCCGAACCGAGTCAGACGTTCCACGCTCGCGATATTTTTGCCACCGTCGGCGCTCATGTGGCGACGGGGGTACGGGTTGATCGCCTGGGAACAGCCATTGATCCTGAGAGTCTCACCCGCTTGTCACTCAGTGATGCCCAGTGGCAGGAGAATCGCCTGACGGGGGTGATTCAATACTGCGATCGCTTCGGCAATTTAATCAGTAACATTGCCTCAGATGAGTTAATCGGCCAATCCTGGCACGTTGAAGCCGCCTCCCGCGAGATTCCCCAGGGTGAGAGTTATATGGATGCCAAAGAGCAAGAGGTGGTGGCGATCGCCTCCCGTCACGGCTGGCTGGAGTTAGCCGCCTATCAACACAGCGCCCAGGAACGGTTGGGGTTAAAGGTAGGCGATGAACTGACGGTGGTGGTGTCGTGACAGCAGCAGCAACGCCGCCGCTGATTGGCTTAACGGGAGGCATCGCCACGGGCAAAAGTACCGTGGCGGCCTATCTGAGTCAGCACTATGGCTGGCCGATGCTGGATGCCGATGTCTTGTCGCGCCAGGTGGTGCAGCCGGGAACGGCGGCCTGGCACGAGATTGTCCAGCGTTATGGGGAGTCGGTGCTACAGCCCGATGGCCGTCTTAATCGCGCTGAGTTAGGGGCCATTGTCTTCCAAGAGACGGCCGAGGCGCAGCGAGAACGACAGTGGTTAGAAGCGCAGATTCATCCTCGCATCCGGCAGCAGTTCCAGGAGGCCATCGCTGCGGCTGCGGCTTGGCCGCCGTTGTTGTTTGTGGTTCCGTTGCTGTTTGAGGCGCAGATGACCGATTTGGTGACGGACATTTGGGTCGTTTACTGTACCCTGGAGCAACAGAAAGCACGGCTGCGGCAGCGTGATGGCTATGATGAAGAGCAGGTGCGATCGCGCCTGATGGCACAAATGCCCTTAGCGGAGAAGTGCCGCCAGGCGACGCTGGTGTTAGACAACAGTGGCGCTGAGAGGATCTGGAAACAACAGATTCAACAGTGGTTGCAACGATTTGATCGAGTAGAATCTTGACGATGACGGTTAAACTTGGGACGGTTTTGGCGAGTTCATGTCTGTTGTGGCTTGGGGCGATGGAGGTTCGCCCTCCTGTTGCGGCGATGGAGGTTACGGAGTCTCATCCGATGAGACTGAGCCGCCGTCGTCGCGCTTCGGAGTTACTCGAAGAGGGGGAACGGCATATTATGCGCGGGGAAGTTTTGGAGGCGGTTGCTCTCTATAATGAGGCTGATGCGCTGAGTCTTCATGGAGAGGTGGGGGCGCAATCCTGGAATCTTTTGTGTTGGTATGGCAGTTTGTGGGGAGAAGCTGAGGCGGTTCTCGAGGCCTGCGATCGCGCGGTGGAACTGGCCCCGGATAATATTGAGATTCGCGATAGTCGCGGCTTGGCGCGGGCCTTGGTGGGCGATTTTGAGGGGGCGATCGCTGATTTCCGAGTCTTTGTTGAGCAAACGGATCATGAGGGGCGTCGGTTTCAACGTCAAAACTGGATTGAGATGTTAGAAGCGGATGAAAATCCCTTTACGCCATCGGTGTTGCGGATGTTATTTATCGATTAGTTCGTTGTCCATTTTTGTGTTCTGTTGATTTCCCTATGGCTTCTACTGATGTTGATCCTCAACTGTCGCCGTTGTCTCCGTCGGGCGATCGCCCCTTGGTTCGCTTTGAGGAGATCTATAAAATTTATGGTTCGGGAAATACTGAAGTTCGCGCTCTCGATGGCGTCAATTTTTGCATTTATCCGGGGGAGTATTGTTCGATTATGGGACCCTCTGGATCTGGGAAATCTACGGCGATGAATGTGATCGGTTGTCTCGATCGCCCCACTCAAGGACGCTATTATCTTGATGGGGTGGATGTGGCGGGGTTTGATGAACCTCATCTGGCTCAAGTTCGCAATCGTAAACTCGGTTTTGTCTTCCAACAGTTTCATCTGTTGGCTCAGATGACGGCTTTGGATAATGTGATGTTACCGATGATTTATGCTGGGGTTCCTCATGCAGAACGAGTTGAACGAGCGCAAGAGGCGTTAGTCCGGGTTGGATTGGGCGATCGCATGAACAATAAACCCACTCAACTATCGGGTGGACAACAGCAACGGGTGGCGATTGCACGGGCGATCGTGAATCGTCCGGTTATCCTCCTCGCGGATGAACCAACGGGGGCGTTAGATACTCACACCACCGATGAAGTGATGGGGATTTTTGCTCAACTCAATGAGGCCGGAATTACCATTGTTATGGTGACGCACGAGCCGGAAGTGGCTGAACGAACAGAGCGGATTATTTGGTTTCGTGACGGTAAAGTTCAATAGATCTTGTGCGGATTTTGGGCAGTATACCAAATTCTAGGGGAACCCACCCCTAGCCCCTCCCAGGAGGGGATTTTTCGCCCCTATAGCAACGGGGATACTCTGCCATAATTTTCCTGGATCACCCTGAACCCAGAAGACTCCTGTAAACTTGCTCATTTTTGCCTGTGGATACTCACGAAATTTTACGACATCTCGCTAATTGTCATCGTCAACAGGGCAATCCAGCCGGGGCGATCGCCTACTATCAAAAGAGCTTAAAGGTTCAGCCCAGTTGTGCCAAAACGTATCGAACGTTTGCCCAGTTTTGGGAACAGGAGAAACAGGAATATCAAGCCCTTATTTGTTGGACTCATGCGTTACGGCTCGATCCCCACTGGGCAACGTTAGCCGAACATCTCACCTTAGCCAAACGTTGGCTTCGTTTGGGAAACTTGGAACAGGCTCAATCCTGTTATCATCGCGCCTGCACCTTAAATCCCCAATCCGCCGCTATTCATCGACAATGGGGAGATTGGTTAATGAGTCAGCAACGGTGGACTGAGGCGATTTCTGCCTATCAGCGTTCCCTGGATATTGATGCTGAGGATTTTGCGACGTTACATCAGCAGGCGGCTTGTTTCTCCCGGTTAGGCGATCGCGCGGCAATGGTGGATATTTACCTAAAAAGTATTCCCCTCAATCCTGATTTTGCCTGGTATTATTATCCCTTATTTTGGAAATCCTTAAAGCAAGAAAACAAGGTTTTAGCGGCAATTAATCAATTCAAAAATACCCTAAAATACGCCCAAAACTCCCTTAATTCATATATCAATCTTGGGGATGCTCTGTCATTACAAAACAAGAAAAATGAGGCGATTTTGTATTATAGACAGGGAATTGACTTGATGTATTCTGAGAGTCTCACAGATGGACATTTCAATCAAACACTGGATGTTGATGCAAAAGAGGTTGTGCAAACTGCCCCAAATTTCATTATTTTAGGAGCGCAAAAAGCTGGAACAAGCTCCTTATATGCCTACTTAACAGAACATCCGCAAATTTTGCCGCCGTTACGCAAGGAACTCGAATTTTGGTCTTGGAAATTCTATCATGGCCTCGATTGGTATTTCGCCCAATTTCCTAAATTACCGGCTGGGGGACCCTATCAAACTGGGGAAGCTTGCCCCAATTATTTTGATTTTCCTGATACCCCAAAACGGCTGGCGAGTCAGGAGTCCAAAATTAAGTTTATTATCTTACTTCGTAATCCCGTTGATCGAGCTATTTCTCATTATCATCATTGGCGCAAAATCCACCAAGAAGAGGATTCATTAGAACTCGCCTTACAAAAGAACGTACAACACTTAAAACCCAATTCCTCTTATGACAGTGTTCCTAAGAATTACTTAGAGCGCGGCTTATATGCAGACCATCTTCGACGTTGGTTTTCCTATTTTCCCAGGGAACAGTTTTTGATTGTGCAGAGTGAAGAATTTTATGGCAATCCAGATCAGACGTTGCGGCAAGTGTATCAGTTTCTGGGCTTACCCCATCATCCATTGAAAGCCTATCCTCAATACAATCAAGGTCATTATCCTCCCAGTGAGGCGAAAACTCGTGAGTTTTTAGCGGAGTTTTATGCTCCCTATAATCGGGATTTAGCGGCGTTACTGGGTCAGGAATTTTGGAGTTGAGATTAACGACTCAAGCCCTGAAATATCAACCCAAAAATCTTCCGTAAGGGCATCTGGATAGAGGAGACGGCGTAGTGCAGAACAGGGTAAGGCGGTCCCAATCGCATAGTAGTGATTGAGGTTCAGGTATTGACAAATTGACCAATAATAATAACGAATATAGTTGGGACAAAATAACTCTAAAACGGTGGTTTTGGGTTGACAAAATACTAGGTTTGTGAGTGTGGCTCCGTGGGGGGCAACAATGACTTCAGCATTGGCGAAAAGTTGGGCCTGTTCCCGGACGGTGTATTCGTCTAGGGTGATGACGCTAAAGCCTTGTTTTTGTAAGTATTGGATTAGCTCTGGTTCGTTAATCACCTTGCGATAACGAGCGGTTTGGCGACTGAGGTAGAGTCGTTTTGGAGTGGTGGAGGGTGTTGATTGAGGAGAGAGGAATTGCGATCGCAGGAACTCGATAGACTCGGCTGTCGCCCAACCAATGGGACTGGCAAAACTGGGAACCACCAGGCGGCTGGCTTGTAGATGCGGATGGCGATCGCTCTCTAGGATGCGATCGCGGGGAATCCCCAACTGTTCTAGGGTTTGCCGCTGAAAGGGTTGAGCGAGGCTGTTGACATAAAACCAGTCAATCTCTTGCTCGGGGAAGCCACTGCGACGCAGGATATCTAACCGGGGCAAAATATCCACCATCCAGTGGAAATAGACATTCGCCGAGAGGCCCGTCAGCACCGCAACTGTTCCCTCAATCCTCTTCACTGGGGGCAGTTGAGCCGTTGTAAAGATACGATGGGGGCGGTTCGGGTTCGCGGCGTGGGGGCAACCCGGAAGGGTTCCGGGATACTCGCGAGAAAGATCCGCCAATAGGGTGTTATCCGGCGTCATGACGGCGATCGCCTCGCATACCTTCCACCACTGCTCTTGAGCCATCGTCCAGACTCGCCCCTGGGGAATCTCGACGGTGAAGCGATCGCCCTCAACCTGGGGGAGTTTCGCTCCTGGCGGGCAGTGATAGTGATCTTGTCGCAGCCCAATGGGGGCAAACTGTTCTTGAATCCGTTGCAAACAGCTAGGGCAGTTAATCCCCTGACAGGGTTGAGCCGTCTCGGCTGTTGGTGGCGGGAGGGGGACGAGGGAATCGGGAGTAGCGGCAGACTGGTGTTTACTGAAGGGTTTACTGAAGGGTTTACCGAAGGGTTGACTGAGGGGAAAATAGCGATGATCCGAGAGATTCCCGAGCCAGGAGAGGGTTTGAGGAAACTGGCCTTGGGGATAGGGATACTCGCGACGTGTGGGGGATTGTCGGAGTTTGGCGAGTCGTTGCTGACTCAGCAGAGCCGCCCCTAAGCCTCGTTCCGCCTCGGGATTGTTGGCCTCAACGGTGAGTGAGAGTTGATAGTAGGTTTGAGCCTCCAACACCGCGTCATAGGCTAAGCGAACATCGCCCCAGCCGCGATAGAGATGAGCCAGAGCCTGCTGGCGAGCTTGGGGGCTGCCCTGCATCAAGGTCCGGATCACCTCTTGTCGAGCTAGGAAGGCCTGATGATAGAGATCTTGGGGAAGATCTTGGGGGAGATCCCGAGAGAGGTCCGTTGAGGCTAAGGTTTGCAGCCAGGTTTGCGCGATGTTGGGCATTCGGGCAACGCCCTCAGCGAATTGCTGAATCGCCTCCCTGGGTTGTTCGAGTTGCAAGGCCATCTGAGCGGTATAGCCATAGAGATCTAAGCGTTGGGGGGCCAGTTCTAAGGCCCGTTGAAAACAGGTGAGAGCGGCGGCGGGCTGTTGTAGGCGATCGAAGAGTTTGCCTAAATCCTCATGAACCTCTGCTTGGTTGGCATCGAGTTGTAGACTGCGGAGATAGTGAGCGAGAGCCAGATCCAGGCGATCGCTGAGGCGATCGCACCAGCCTTGAAGATGATAGAGATCCGCGCGATGGGTATCTTGAGCCAGAGCCTGCTCTAAGATGAGACGAGCCTCCTGGGGACGATTTTGTTTCAGGAGTAATGCCGCAAGATTACGTTGCGGTTGGCGGCGGTTGGGTTGCCGGGCGATGGCCTGTTGATAATAGGTTTGAGCCTGTTGGAATTGTCCCCAACGTTCATAAAGCGCCCCGAGATCGTTGTAGGCTTTGGCATCTTGGGGATTCTGTTCGATAGCAATGCGGTAGTGATGATGAGCTTGGCCATCGTTCCCCTCATTGAGATAGGTTCGGGCTAAGTTATAGCGAACCGCTTGCCATTGGGGCCGCAATTGTAGGGCGGTTTCATAGTAGTGAGCGGCTTGGTGAGCGTCGCCGCTGCGATCGTAGAGTTCCCCGAGATAGGCATAGGGTTGGGGGCGTTGGCGATCGCAGTCAATGGAGGTTTTATAGGCGGTGATGGCCTCGTCAACGCGCTGGAGTTCGGCTAGGGTTTCCCCCCGCAGTTGGTGCGTCGCCGCACAATGGGGGACTCTCTGGAGACGGCGATCGCAATCCCTGAGTATCTCTAGAAACTCTCCCGTTTGGAATCGTTGACGCAGTTGCTGCAACTCAGACTCCCCGGAGATGGGCGAGGGGACTCCTTTAAAGCAACTCGAAATCATTGATGGTCAGATCCGGTAGCGTGTCTAAACGGGCGATGGTTGATTCGTCGCCGATCTCAGTGGTGGGGTTATAGAAGAGTTGGCCGCTCGACTGTTCATAGATGAGTTTGGCGTTACTGGCTCCATCGTTAAACTCAACGGTGGTGAAGTCTGAGGCGGCTAAGCTGTCGCCTAAGGCGGTATAGACCCTGCGATCGAGACCAATCTTGTCTTGGCCAGACATAAAGTCAGTAATGGTGTCATTACCAATCTGATCGGGAGTAATGGCCGTGTTGCCGTGATTACTAAACAAGAAGGTATCCTCGCCCAAGCCGCCGGTTAGCCAGTTATTGCCGCGATCGCCCGAGAGGATATCATTGCTATCACTACCGATGAGGGTGTCATCTCCCTGTCCGCCATAGAGGCTATTACTCCCCCCACCAGCCATGAGATAGTCATTGCCAGAATGGCCCACGAGAATGTCATTACCATTACCTGTAACCAAGGTGTCATTGGCATCACCACCGAGGAGCGTATTATTACCACCACTGTCAAACAGGTAGTCATCATCGAGATCGCCCCATAAGATATCATCGCCATCCCCGCCAATGACGGTATCATCTCCCTGTCCACCATAGAGACTATTACTCCCGCCACCGGTCATCAGGTAATCATTTCCTTTGTTCCCAAACATGAGATCATTCCCGTCTGCGGTGACCGCCGTATCATTACCATCGCCACCGACTAAGCTATTATCACCGCTAGCAGAAAAGAGATAGTCATCTCCGAGATCTCCGAAGAGTAAGTCATTATCTTCTCCACCTACAACGGTGTCATTATCTTGACCGCCATAAATGGTATCGTTGCCACGACCGCCAAAGAGATAATCATCTCCCTTGCCACCAAAAATCAGGTCATCACCATCACCACCAGCGACGGTATCATGGCCATCATCTCCTAGAAGAACATCATCTCCGCCGCCGCCACTAATGTAGTCGTCTCCCTGGCCGCCATAGAGAGTATCATTGCCGGGACCCGCGAGAACCGTGTCATTGCCTTCACCGCCAAAGATGAGGTTATTTCCTCCGCCACCAACGAGGCTATCATCACCGGCAAAACCGGCGATCGTATCGCTTCCATCAGAACCACATATGGTATCAGCCATGCCGACACTAGCCCCGAGTTGGGGGTCAGATCCGAGGATGATATCATTACCATCACTTCCTTGAAGGCGGTTACTTTCATCGGCTTGACCGATAATGTTAAATCCTCCTTCTTCATTGGGTTCCGAACTCATCGGAGTTGTGGGATTTTCAATACAAGACATACTAGGTTATTACTCCAATTTTCACACCGAACAAGCAGGGGAATTTAATTCAGATATCGCAAAAAATATATTGCCCAACCTGAAGCTATTTAAGCCACTATCAGAGCGAAGGTGTTTAAACTTTTTGCTGACTCCTGCAACTATAAAGATGGTGTTTCACGAATAAAAGTTTCCGAGGTTGTGTATGAGAACGCATAAAAAGCCACTAATTTCAATCTGGATAAGCAGAATAGTTAGAGCAAATTGATATCTCCATCTAACCCCTGAACTGACATCGGTTCTTTTAGGGATAGCGGTCAACGGTTAATGAGATTAACTATGGCTTTGGCCAGATGACGCCCCAGTAATCAATTCAGGATTGTTAGGGAGCCATCCGGATAGTGTTTTCATCCTTTCAGCTAAGTTTGGAAGAATCCGGAGGAGTCCGGATCGGATGGGATTCGTCAGTATATGCAAATAGCACTTCTGTAGAAGACGGATTACGGCTTATGAGTACCTCCCCCGCCCTGTTGGCCCTGACAGCACTCCTCGTTCCCGAAGCCGATGCAACGGAGTTGGCCTTGATGCCACCCGATACTATCCCTCCGCCTGTCAGTGATGCTCAAGCGGAGTTTGAACCTGAGATGGCCTTGGCGACTTCTGGGGCGATCGCTCAACCGGAAATCCACCTCACCCCCGCCCTAATCTCAGACACGGGGTCTCTATTTACTCAATATGTCCGCTTCTATCAGGTATTGCTGCTGAGTATAGCTCTGTCTCCCCTAGCGGCGATGACGGTGTTTGCGGTGTTACGTCGGCGGGTGGTTCAGTATCTCAGTGAGGAAGTGCGTCAGGAACTCCAGCGTTTGGGAGACTTGGAAACGGAGTTGGAATCACGGGCTGAACAGGCGGATCAGCTTCTCGGGGATCTCGAACAACGACTTGAGAGACACAATAGCCAAATCCCTGATGAGGTGGAGTCTGTTAGTCAAGCCGTTGAAGTGCAACTGGCGGAAATTCAGGAGCTGGATGGGTTCCGAGAACAGAGATTGCGAGAGTTACAAGAGCTGTTATGGACGGTCTATTACAATCATCAGTCTGAGCGGCAACAATTGGCTCATCTGACCCCTGAGACGCTTTTACGTCACTTAACTGGCTCGGCGGAGGAGACGGAAACTCCTTCGATGGGGGAATTGCTGGAGTTGCCGGAAACTGAATCTTTCACGGAAACTCTAGCCGATGAGATGACCCCGGATGAGATGACCCCGGATGAAACACTTGCTGAGGGTGAGTCGTTGTCTGATCACTCTCCTGATATCGTTTCTGAGATTGGTTCTGACGAGGCTCCCTCATCGCCTGACTCTCGCGAGGGCTGGTTAGCGTTCGCCCGAGATTGCGAGAAAGATGGGCGTTGGCCCGAGGCGATCGCCGCTTATGAACAGGCCCTCACCTATCCCGCCTCGAATAGCCCTCAGACCGCCTCAACCGCCGAGAAGGCAAAACCCGCATTCACCCCAGATAACACCGCTTCAGCGGCTGGGGAGACCCCAACGGAGGACAATTCAGCCGTTGAGTCTAGCCCTCAACCGCCCAGCTTTGAGCAGTTGAAGCAGGTGGCCCAAGAGGCGGGCGATCGCCGTCAATGGCCCGCCTGTATCACCGCCTGTCAACAGGCCCTAACTCATCAAAATGATGCCCATCTCCAGAAACTCCTCGGCAATGCCTTCCAAGCCCTAGGACAAGCCACCCAGGCCCAAAACAGCTATCGTCAGGCCCTACGCCTCAAGCCTGATTTTGCTGAAGTCTACGCCAATCTCGGCAGCCTCTACGCCCAACAGAAACATTGGCCCAAAGCGATCGAATGTTTCCGACGGGCTTTGCGTCTACAACCGCAACTGGCGGCGGCTTATCGGAATTTCGCGAAAGTCTGGGAACAGGTGGGCAACGAACGTGAAGCCCTCGATTGTTGGCATCAAGCCCTGGCCATTGAACCGGACTGGGCTCAGGGAAAAGACCATTTAGCTCTGGGCAATCGTTGGGTCAAACTGGATCGATGGGATATGGCACAGAGCTGTTATCGACGAGCGATCGCCTGTGATGCCAATTTACTCGATGCTTGGCATAACTTAGCCGAAGTTCTGGCCCATGATCAGCAGTGGCAAGCGGCTCGCGAAACCTATGAAACTCTCTTACAACAAGATCCGCAGCGAGTGCTGTCTCAACTTGGCTATGGCCGAGTCTTAGCGGGGTTGCAAGATTGGCCGGCGGCGATCGCCCAATACTCCTATCTCGCCGAAGTTGCCCCCGCCCAAGTTTTGGCTCAACAGCGTTTTGCTCAACGCCTCATGGAAGCGGAATTGCACTCAGAAGCCATTGGCGTCTATGAGCGGGCCTTGCAATTTGCCCCCCAGGCCTTTGAACTTCAGTTAGGTTTGACGGAACTTCTCTGTCAGTCCGAGCAATGGGAGGCCGGGTTAGAGGCGGCCCGGCGGGCGATCGCCCTCAATCCCCAGGTGGCCAAAGCTCATTACTATGCCGGACGTTGCCAAGTGGCCCAAGAACGCTGGCAAGACGCCGCTAATCATCTCCAACAGGCGGTCAACTTAGATCCTCAGTTTTTCTGGAGTCAGTATTTCTGGGGTAAATCCCTCCTAGCCTTGCAACAATGGCAAGCCGCCGCCGATGTCCTTGACAGGGCAATGCCCCTCAATCCTGAGTTCCATTGGGGCTATGTGGAGTTAGGCCAGGCTTGGATGCAATTGGAGATGTATCACAAGGCGGTTGAGGCGTTCCAACAGGCCCAGGCCTTAGCCCCTGAGACGCCCTGGTTAGCCAAGAAACTGGCTGATGCCCTACGGGGTCGGGCGTTGGCTGATATCGAGCAAGCGGTCAGCTGGTATCGTCAGGCGATCGCCGAACATCCCGAAGATCTCGATAACTACCACCGGGCCTTGGATCTCAAATCCAACGATATTGACCTTTACGTGCAACTGGCCGACGAACTGGCCCGTCAGAATCAAGACAGTGGGGCGATAACCTTCTATCAAATGGCCCTACAACTGCAAGATCGCCCCGATATCAAAGCTAAACTGCAAGATCTGCTCAAAAAAAAAATAAAGTAACCCCAACTCCTCTAGCCCAACCCGAAACTCACAATCCAGAGGATCTCCAGGGGGAATTGCAACTGGTAACTCCTGACTTCATCTATGGTTGGATTTGCCACAAACAGGACCCCGACAAACCCCTCTGGGTTGATGTCTATATCGCCGACACTCTCCTGGGGACGTATCCCGCCCAAAGCCATCGCCCTGATGTAGCCCGGTTTCTCAAGAGTCAGGGCCGACATGGTTTTGAACTGAAAATCCCCTCTTCTATCAACAGCCATGAGCCGGTTGCGGTCCGTGTGACGGGCCACGGCGGCGATCGCGATCTGCCCCACTCCCCCATCTGGGTACAACTCGGCCCCCAGGGACAACGGTTAGCCCTTCCCCCAGCAACGTCGAGTTCCACCCTCGTCTATCATCCTCCACAAGCCCTCACCACAAACCCTAAGATTGCCCTAATTATCCTCAATCGCGATGGGGCGACGTTACTCGAAGACCTCTTTTCTTCGATTGAAATCCACAATAGTTATACCAACCTGGAACTGATTATTGTGGATCATGACTCCAGCGATGAGAGTTTAGCCGTTTGTCAACGTTGGCAAAATAAACTCCCGATTCAAGTTTTGGCCCGAGACCAAAACTATAGTTTCTCCGAGTCGAATAATTTGGCGGCTCAACAGACGAATGCCAGTTTGGTGCTGTTTACCAATAATGACATCAGTTTCTGTCAAGATATTTTGGCAGATTTAGCGACAATCTTGGAAGATGAGACGGTGGGAGTTGTGGGGGTGAAACTGTTGGATAAAATCACGGATTCGCCCCATTTGTCCCCAGGAACTCAACATCTGGGGGTGCAATTTGATTTTTATAATCCCTTTGCCAGTTTTTCTCCTTTTGAAGTGCGAGATAATCCTGATCTCAGAGACGATATTCATCAATCTTGGCGGGTTCCTGGAGTCACAGGAGCGATGATGCTTTGTCGTCGTCAAGACTTTCTGGACTTAGGGGGGTTTGATGAGACCTATTTTTATGGCTATGAGGATATTGACCTCTGTTTACGCTATCAAAAACAGTTGCAAAAAAACGTTATTTGTGCTAATCATTTAACCGCTCAACATCATCGGGGAATTTCTCGCTTTAGTCGTCAGCTTCCGGGTTCATTTCTCGCCAAAATTGGCAACAATCGTCAGTATTTAGAACGTCAATTTGGCTATTATCTTCGCCGTCGTCATTTGGCGGATTTCTTTGACTGCGATCGCTACTGGACTGGACATCCGCTACGAGTTGGCTTTGCCGTAACTGAGGCAAAATTCGACGCAGCAGCGGGGGATTATTTCACGGCGTTGGAATTGGGAGAACAACTCAGCAAACAGTATGGTTGGAGCATCTATTATCTCTCAAAAACTCAAGGAAAGTCCTGGTACGATGTGCATCAGTTAGATGTCCTGATTGTGATGCGACAGGACTATGATTTAAGCCAACTTAAAAACGCTAAACCACGTCTAATTAAAGTGGCTTGGATTCGCAATTGGTTTGAAGCTTGGACTCAAACTCCATCAATCGCTGACTACGACTCGGTTTGGTCATCTTCTGACGCTGGGGTGGACTATCTCAGCCAGCAGCTTTCTAAAGCCGTGACTCAACTGCGAATTGCCACCAATCCTGAGCGATTTTCTGACCAATTATTACCCCGAGATTCTTTCCAGTCTGACTATTGTTTTACGGGCAATTTCTGGAACGTTCCTCGGGAGATTATCACCTGTTTACGTCCTGAAAAAATCCCCTATTGCTTTGCTCTTTATGGTCATCATTGGCAGGAATTTCCTGAGTTTCAAGACTATTACCGAGGTGCAGTGTCTTATGAGCAACTCCCACAGGTTTATCGTTCCACTAAGATTGTCATTGATGATGCGAATACAGTCACAAAAAATTGGGGGTCGGTTAATTCTCGGGTCTTTGATGCGATCGCAGCAGGAGCGTTAGTGGTGACCAATGGCAAACTAGGCAACGATGAGGTGTTTGGCGGTTTACTACCCACCTTTGACTCTCCTGAATCCTTGGAATCCGTGTTACACACTTATCTAAGTGATGAGCCATTACGACAGAAAAAAGTGGCTCAATTACAGGCTCAAATCCGAGATCACCATACCTATCGTCATCGCGCTCAAACAGTGTTTACCAGTCTCAAAGAGACGATGACAAACCGCTATCGAATTAGTCTTAAGATTGGAGTTCCTCATCAAGACCAAGTTCAAGAATGGGGAGATTATCACCTGGCGCAAGGCTTGAAACGAGGGTTTGAGCAGTTGGGACATTCTGTGCGGATTGATATCCTCCCCGATTGGCAATGTTCCCAAAGTTTGGGCGACGATGTGGCGATTGTCTTGCGAGGATTGAGTGATTATAAACCACAACCCCATCAGCTTAATTTTCTTTGGCTTATTAGTCATCCTGACCAGGTTTCTCTGGAGGAATATGAGCAATATGATCAGGTATTTGTTGCCTCACACTTTTATGCCAAACAGTTACAATCCCAGGTTCAGGTTGAGGTACAACCGCTATTGCAATGTACCGACGCTTCTCGCTTCTATCCTGACTCAAGTTTAGATGCTGATATCCCGGATGTGTTATTTGTTGGCAATTCACGCCAGGTGTATCGTCCAATTGTGCGAGATGCGGTGGCGGCGGGGTTAGATGTGGCGGTGTATGGAAGCCGTTGGGAGGCTTTTTTACCGTCGCATTATGTGCGAGGAACTCATATTGCTAATGACCAGTTGCGACAGTATTATACGGCGGCGGGAGTGGTGTTGAATGACCATTGGGATACGATGCGCGAGGGTGGGTTTTTCTCGAATCGTCTCTTTGATGCGGCGGCTTGTGGGGCCATGATTGTTTCGGATGCGGTGGTTGGCGTAGAGGCGGTGTTTGGGGATGCGATCGCCTGTTATGATGAACCCGAGAAGTTAGGTGTATTGGTCCAAGACTGTTTACGCCGCCGCGACAGTACAGCATCGCAACGACTGGCGTTATCTCAGCGGATTCGTCAACAGCATAGTGTTGCACAACGAGTTGAGACGCTGTTGAGGGCTATTGATGCTCTCAATTCTGAAAAAATGGGTCTGTCTGATGGGTTTTGATGGGGTCTTCTAACCCGGTTTCAAGGGTGCAGATTAAATTGGGTTGATTGGGGGGAAAGCCTTTTAAGGACGCTTCTAGGGGGTTGTCGGAGAGGATGGTGATTTTCGCTTAGATTTGAGTTCAGTGGATTTTTTGGGTCTTCTGGATCTACGGTGGAATTTATTACATAACATACAAAATTGTCGGGGCGAAAAATTTTTCGCCCCGACAGTAACTGAAGGCTAGGGTTTGATGATATTTTAGCGAATTTGAGAACTTGGGGTGAGGGTTCGGAAACCGGGTTTCTGGGTGGCTGCTTAAATCTCCCCTAACCCGGTTTCAATGGCGGATATAAGATTCGGTTGATTGGGGGGAAAGCCTTTTTACCGAATCACTCGAATTTCGAGGTTAAGATTTAACTGACTCCATTGGCGGTCTGCGGTGATCACGGGTTGATTGAGAACAAGACCCAGGGCTAAACAAGCGCGATCGCCTAGGGATAAGCCTAGAGGTTTAGTCATGGGTCGTAGCATACCCGCAATTTGAGCTTGCGGTTCATCAAAGGGAACAATTTTTAAGTTCAAGTCGGACAAAATTTGCAAAATCTCGGTTTCTAAGATGCCAATTTCTGCTAATTTAGCAATCACTTCAGATAAATTAATGGTGCTAATCGTTGCATTTTCAATCAAGTCTGTTATTTGTTCACTCCCGCTTTCTTGATTGAGAAATGCTAATATGGCAGAGGCATCCATGATGACATTACTCATGGATAGACTCGTGACGGCGTTCTTGAATCAGTTCCTCTGTTAGGTTCCGATTTTTCGCATATTTTTTGACTATTTTTTGAGCGTGGGTGAGGGGGCTGGTGGAGTCAGTTATTAGTGGGCGATCGCCTTGTTTCTGCTGTTGATTAATAGTGTTAAAGGTTTCTATCATCTTCTGAATTTGCTCGATTTGTTCTGGGGTGAGTCCAGTGACATCAAGAGTTTGAGTCATTGTTTAGTCAGGGGCTAGGGGTTGTTGACATTTTAGCTAATTTTGCCGCCAAGGGTCAGAAACCGGGTTTCTTGGTGGCTGCTTAAATCTCCCCTAACCCGGTTTCAATGGCTGATATCAGATTTGGTTGATTGGGGGGAAAGCCTTTTAACGGCGCTTCTAGGGGTTCCTCGGTGAGAAATGCAACGGCAATTACCCCGGTCAGTTTTTGGCAAAAGGCGATTCTCCTGCGGAGACGCTTCGCGATCGCTTCTGGGGTGGGTTGGGTCGGGGTGGAAACGGTTTCGCTACCGAAGAGAATGGCACGGTGGGGGAGGAGGTGGGGCGCGTTTGAGGGTTTTGAGGTGGCGATCGCAGTTCTGCGGGGTCTTCGTCGGGACAAGTGATGTCCCAAATCAGTTCGAGCCAGGGTGAGGGCGATTTCCCGTTCGCGGGTTTCGTTGGCGAGGATGTCGGCGTTGAGGCAATTCTAGGGGTTCGTCCGTGAGGAAGGCTGGGGTGTCGGTTGGTTTATGGCAAAATAGAATATCATTCAAAGTAAGTCAGTACCGTGAGGCTTAGTCAATGATGAGATTTAATGATGTAGTTGAAGCAATAAAAGGTCTTTCTATCGATGAAAAACAAGAAATTTCAATGTTGTTACAGCAATATCTTCGTGAAGAATCTCGTGACAATATTTATAAGAATTTCCAAGTAGCCCAGCAGGAAGAAAAACAAGGAAATCTTAAGTTCTCCAACCAGATTGATAAATTGAAGGAGATGATTGAAGAATAATCATGGAAGTTAGTTTTAGCTCTGCTTTTAAACGGGCTTTTAAAAAGAAAATTAAAGACAATCAGGATTTAGAAACAAGGTTTTGGCAAAAGTTAGACTTGTTTATCCTCGATCCATTTGACCCTACTTTAAAGACGCACAAACTATCGGGTAAGTTGAAAGATTTATGGAGTTTCAGTGTGGGTTATGATGAGAGAGTGTTATTCTATTTTACAGAGGATGAAAAAGCTGTATTTGTTGATATGGGCAGCCATGATGAGGTGTATTAAGTAGCCAGAAACTGGGTTTCTATCCCAATCTCTGATTTGTAGGTGAAACTGTCGCAGAAAACCGGTTTCTCAAATTTCCTCTAACCAGGTTTCGATCGCAGATATCAGATTCCGTTGATTGGGGGGAAAGCCTTTTAAGGGCGCTTCTAGGGGGTCGTCACTGAGGAAGGGATGCCCCCTATCTTTCTAAATTTTGCAACCACTGAAGGATTGTTGTGACTAAATTCGGGTCGCCTTCTAGGAATTGCGGTAATCGGCATTCAGCAAGGCGATCGGGGACAACTAGGGCTATGGGGGAATGGCTAAAGCGGGCGAGTTGATTGAGGACGGCGATATCAAAGCCTTGGGGGGGTGGATTGGTGGGTTCTTCGTAGAGGATGAGGGCAATTTGATGGTCGCTGAGGTCATCGTCGCAGTAGGCTTGTAATTTGGCAATGGTATCCGGTTTACCGTCGGGACTGGCGGGACAGCCTGCTTTTTTCAGGGTGGTGTAGATTTGGAGGGTGGGGTTGCTAGGGTCGCTGAAGCGGCTGCCGTCGATGCAAATGATTTGGCAGTTGAGGGGGTGGGTT
>NZ_JAWOCL010000304.1:0-29186 GCF_046483825.1 Sodalinema sp. | reverse complement strand
CTCTCGCCAGTATTGGGACAAGTGACCGTGGGCCAAGCCTATCAAGCCTACGAGGTTTATCAGAAAATAGAACCCTCGGCCCGCAAACTGCGTCAAGTCTGGGGTTGGGCGCAATGGTTCTTCAATCCAGCGGTGGCAGCGGCCCGTCAAGTGACGCAAAAATCCAGTAGTCGCGCCACTCAGGAACTGCTGGGCAATTTGGGACAACTGTTGCGAGAAGCGGCGCTGCGGAATTTAGCCCAACAAGCGATTTATCTCTATGCGGGCCAGGAGACGGCTCAATTCGGGGCGGATGCGTTACCCGATGTCAGTCAAGCCGAGACCGAGAGTTCGCCACGCTTTGGTCATACCGACACCAACAGCTTACGGAACATTCTCGATCGCGCCGAGTCAGCCGAAACCGTCGAGAAAAAACCCGTGAGCCTGCTGTTGGTGGGGCGCACGGGGGCGGGTAAAAGTAGCGTGATTAATACCCTCTTTGAGAGCGATCGCGCGTTGGTGGATGTGTTACCCAGTACCGACAAACTTTGTCGCTATGTCTGGGAGGCTCCCACCGGGGACTCTCTGGTGTTGTGGGATACCCCAGGCTATGAACAGGCCAGTCGTCAGGATTATCGAGAACTGGTGCTCGATCACGCTCGGGAAGCGGATTTGGTCTTGCTGGTGACTCCCGCCCTTGATCCAGCGTTACAAATGGATGAGGACTTTTTACGAGAGTTACAGAAAGAAGTGACCGACTTACCGGCGATCGCCATTGTCACCCAAGTCGATCGCCTCCGTCCCTTGCGAGAATGGAGTCCTCCCTATAACTGGGAACGGGGCGATCGGCCCAAGGAACAATCGATCCGCCACGCTACAGAATACCGTCAGGAGGAACTCGGCCAACTCTGTCGAGCGGTTCTCCCCCTCGTGACTCGCGACGAACGCGCCCAGCGAGAGGCTTGGAACCTCAATCAGTTATCTAATCGGCTGGTGGCATCTTTGGACCCGGCCAAACAACTGCGACTGACCCGATTTTTGCGCGATCGGAACACTCGCCTTCGCGGCGCCGCCCAAATCATCGAACGCTACAGCCGCCAAATGGCCACCACTCAGGGACTCACCAACTTTCTCAAAAGTCCCATCCTGCAATTCATCTCCACCCTAACCACGGGACAACCCACTCTGGCCTATCTCCTCGCCGAACAAATCCCCGTTGAGCAACTTCCCATTGTCATCGGCAAACTTCAGATCGCCTATGATTTGTTTTCTCTGTTAACCAAGGATGATGATATCCGCAAATTCGATCTCTTATCGCTTTGGTCTGTCCTATTAGACAATCCCTCACCGCCAGAACGCAATGCCTGGGCGTTTGGCCATGCGGTGACGGAATATTGGGTGGAGAAACTCTCAACCGAACAACTCCAGAAACGGTTTAAGGAGTATTTTGAAGAGTATGAGAATCGGGGGAAAGAAGGCAATCGGCAATCGGCAATCGGCAATCGGCAATAAGCAATCGGGGAGAAGAAGGCAATAAGGCAATCGGCAATCGGCAATCGGGGGAAAATCCATCCCTAACCCTCTCTGATGGAGGGCGACAGGGAACAGAAAATCGTAGGGGCGAAAAATTTTTCGCCCCTACAACATCTGGTATTTTTTCAAAATGGTCTGGCCATTAATGATTAATTGCCTGATCGAGCCGTTGCAGATCCAAACCTCGGGTATTCAGAATTAGCCAGGATTGGATCAAATCTGGTCCCTGTACCGCTCCCGTTAGCGCAGCTCGTAGAGACTTCATCACCAGGCCCTTCTTCACTTTCAACTCCTTCGTGACCTGCTTGATAATGTCCTTAGCCACGTCCTCCGTCAACGCCTCAGACTCCGCTAACTTCTCACGAACAGCGGCGAGGGTTTCCGGCACTTGTTCCATCGCAAGCTGCTGTTGGGCCTTCTCGTCATACTCAACAGACTCAACAAAGAGGGGACGGCTCATCTCCACAGCATCTGGGAGAACCGTTAGACTGGCTCCTACCACTTGGGCCACCTGTAACAGCCAGGGGCGATCGCTTTCCACATCAAACTCATACCCCGCCTCTTGCCAATAGGGGATCAGTTGCTCTAACAGGGTTTCCGGGGATAACTCATGTAACACCTGACTGTTGAGCCAATTCAGTTTATCCCAGTCAAAGCGCGCGCCAGCTTTGTTAACTCGTGCAAAATCAAACTGCTTCGCGGCTTCGTCTAAGGTGAAGCGTTCTTCAGCATCCGGCGGCGACCATCCTAACAGGGCCATGTAATTGGCCAAGGCTTCAGCGGTATAGCCTAACTGCTGGAAATCATTGACCGCCGTGGCCCCATCTCGTTTCGAGAGTTTTTGACCATTGGGGTTGAGAATCAGCGGCGTATGGGCAAACTTGGGAACCGGCTGTTCCAAGGCTTCATAGAGTAGAATCTGCTTCGCGGTGTTGGCGATATGGTCTTCGCCTCGGATGACATGACTAATCTTCATATCCACATCATCGACCACCACCGCCAAATTATAGAGGGGTTGGCCAATTTCACCCGGCTTGGCGGCCCGGGCGATCGCCATATCCCCGCCGAGATCTCGTCCAGCCCAGGTTAGAGTTCCCCGCACCAGGTCATCCCAGACAATGGGGCGATCGTCGTCGATTTTGAAGCGAATGACGGCGGTACGTCCTTCGGCTTCGTAGGCCTGTTGTTGTTCGGGAGTTAGATCACGATGGCGATTATCGTAGCGAGGCGCTTGTTTCTTGGCTTTCTGCTCCTCCCGCATGGCGTTGAGTTCCTCGGGAGTGCAGTAGCAGCGATAGGCTAATCCCTTGTCTAAGAGGGTTTGCACCGCCTGACGATACAAGTCCAATCGTTGGGATTGGTAAAACGGCCCTTCATCCCAGTCGAGTCCCAACCAGCGCAAACCACTGAGAATGTTCTCGGTAAATTCGGGTTTGGAGCGCTCGGTATCCGTGTCCTCAATGCGGAGAATGAACTGACCGCCGTGATGTTTGGCAAACAGCCAGTTAAATACCGCCGTGCGAGCGGTTCCAATATGGAGGTTTCCGGTGGGACTGGGCGCTAAGCGAACTCGAATAGACATAGGTTAAGGGAACAGGGGGGAAGAAGGGGACAGGGAACAGGGAACAGGGAACAGGGGAGAATCTGTCCTTTAAAATGACAAAAGGGGCAAGGTTTGTGCCTTACCCCTTTTGTGTTTAACGGGACTGACGGGACTCGAACCCGCAACTTCCGCCGTGACAGGGCGGTGCTCTAACCAATTGAACTACAGTCCCTTGTTTCGAGCGTGATATCTATCATGCCCTAATTTTTAGAACTTGTCAACCCCTTTGGGAAACTTTTTTGAGGGAGGCGGTTAATGGCTGGCTCAACTCCTGGCCAATACTGGGGCCAGGGGCCTTCCGGCTGATTGACGTCCACATTAGAATAGTTTGGGTTGTTTAGGATTTTCTGTCAAATGCTCCAAATCAAGGTACGAGCTACAGCGTGATTGAAGCAAAAGTTCACGGTGCGTTACGAGATTTTTTGCGGGCTTCGGGGGGCGATCGCTGGCCCCATCATTTGACGATGGCCCGCCTGGTGGCGCGGGCCTTGCGGTTGGGCCGCGATGCGCTGATTCAAACGGGGGTGTTTCCCACCTCCTCGCAACGGTATGCCCTCAGTTATCTGATGCCGATGTTAATGTCGCCGACAGCGGTGGTGCTGGTGGCGGCGCCCCAGGTGCGGCGACAGTTGCGGGAACGGGATATCCCTGAATTGCAAGCCTGGTTAGGCTCCGAGAAAGCCATCGCCGAGGGCGATCGCCTTGATCCCGACTTTGAAGGGCTATTGCTCACCTCCCCTGACGCCTGGTTACGCGATCGCCTCGGTGGAGGAAACAGCTTTCGCGATGGGGTTCCTACCCTCATCGATGGGGCGGATGACTGGGAACGTTGGACACAAAACAGTTTAACTGTGGCCATCTCCCCCCAGGATTGGTTCGATTGGATTACCGCATCAACGGAACAGGGGGCCAAAATTCGTGATGTGCAATTGGCCCTAGTGCGAGGGAGTCTAGCTCGCCCGGATAACCCCTATCAGGCTCATCTGATTGATCAAGACGAACAAGCGGCCTTAGGGCAGCTTCAACCCGATGCGGGAATGCCCCCAGCCTGGCGAGAGTTTTGGGAATCTTGGCGATCGCACCCTGGGGCGGTTTGGGCGAAACTCAATCGTCATCAAGGACAACTCTGGCTGTATCATGCTCCCGTCGATTTGGGTAAACTTCTCGCCCCACTTTGGCAGCGTCAACCCATGGTTTGGGTGGGTGGGGCCTTGGATTTAGACCGCGATGCTCTGGCCTTTCGCGAACGCTTGGGCTTAGGAGATATGACCTGTGTTAAATTCAATCCCGATCGCCATCATCTCCATCTCTATGCCCCTGAACGGCTGCCATTACCCAATACCCCAGAATACAAGGCGGCCTTATTACGAGAACTCCATGAGTTGATTCGCATTGGCAGTTCCGCTGACACCGCAGCGGGACTCATTACCCTCATTGTCGGCGATGTTCCCCTGCGGGCGATCGTGGCGGCTCAACTGGCGGCGGATTTTGGCTCTCGGGTGCGCGTTGAACAGGCTGACTTAGCGGACAATGGCATTCTCATTAGTGGCTGGTCTTTCTGGCGAGACCACCAAGGGGAGTTACCGGCGAGTAAATTGTTGGCGATCGCCACTCTACCCTTTCCCTCCCTTGAAGATCCCTACGTGGCCGCTGAGGTGGCCCATTACAAACAACAACGACAGGATTGGTTTCGTCTCTATCTACTGCCAACCGCTCTCAGGGAGTTACAACGGGCGATCGCCCCCATTCGAGAGGTGCAAGGAACCGTCGTCTTGCTCGATGTACGAGCCATCTATCGCAGTTATGGCAAACAATTTTTTGCCGCCCTCAGTCCCTATGCTCGGGTGAGTTCACCGGAGGTTGGCCGATTGGACGCTTAGAGAAAATCGAGAGGCTATCATTGGCCATCCACCCTGTCTCCGTTAGGATGAACGGTTAACTTGGCCATGACCAAACTGATTATCCAAATCCCCTGCTACAACGAGGAAGCCACTCTCGGCGTCGCTTTAACAGCCCTACCGCGAGAGATTCCAGGGATCGATACCGTCGAATGGCTCATTATCAATGATGGCAGTGTTGATCGCACCGTTGAGGTCGCCAAGGCTTGCGGCGTTGATCACATCGTCAGTTTTGACCATAATCGGGGCCTAGCCAAGGCCTTCGTGGCCGGTATTGATGCCTGTCTCAAGGCGGGGGCGGATATCATCGTCAACACCGATGCCGATAATCAATACTGTGCTGATGATATCCCCACACTGATTGCCCCCATTCTCCAAGATCATGCGGACATGGTGGTGGGAGCGCGTCCCATTGAGGACATTCAACATTTTTCCCCCCTCAAGAAAGTCTTGCAACGTTGGGGGAGTTGGGTGGTTCGTTTAGCGAGCAATACCCACATCCCCGACGCTCCTAGTGGCTTTCGGGCCTATAGTCGTGAGGCGGCGATTCGGCTCAATGTCTTTAATGAGTATACTTATACTCTCGAAACGATTATCCAAGCGGGACAAGAAGGGATGTCTGTGACGTCGGTTCCCATTCGCACCAATGGCTATCTGCGGCCGTCACGCCTGGTTAAAAGTATTCCGGCGTATATCCAACGCTCCATTTTCACGATTATTCGGATTTTTATGACCTATCGTCCCCTACGGTTTTTTGCCGTTCTGGGAACGATTCCGATGGGATTGGGGTTATTACTCTGTTTGCGTTGGTTGGTTTTATTTAGCTTTGGGGATCCAACGCGATCGCGCACCCCGAGTTTGATTCTGGCAACAATCCTAATTCTGATTGGCTTTCAACTCTGGATGTTCGGGGCGATCGCCGATGTCATGGCCGTCAACCGCAAAATGCTGCAAGATGTTCAGCAACGGTTGCGACGAGCTGAATATGACCAGTATCGTCATTGAAATCGTCATTGAAGGGGAATCGCTCAGGAAACCGCTTCGCCGACTTGAGGGTTTCGGTTTCACCCCTGAAACTTTCGGTTTGCCCGACCTCAAGACCAACCCGTTAAAACCGTATGCTAAAGAGAGTGGGGTCTCACTGAACCTGTGTTCCGCCTCCCGTTCTCCCCAAGCGAGTGATTATGATAGCCAATCGCCCCAAATCTTCCTGGAAAATCATCAAAAAAACGATCGCCGGAATCCTCATGGTATCTGGGATTCCTGTGGTACTCTGGTCAGCCTTCCATCTGGGAGGAGTCAGTGCTTGGGAACGAGAGTTGGCCCTGATTCTGTTGACTCTGGTGGGACTTCCACCGACGGCGATCGGGAGTTGGCTACTTTGGACTGTGGCACGACAGTCGAAACAAGAGCAACTTGAGGCTCAACGCTGTCGCGCTGAACAATTACAAAGTACCTTTTTTCGCATGATTGTCGAGGGTGATGGCGCAATCACTCCACTGGAGTTTTCCATGGCGACTCAGTTATCGGGCCAGGAGGCGAAAGCGTTTCTCGATGGCTGTGCGAAAGACTATGATGGCGCGTTTGATGTGACCTATGAAGGGAATATCATTTACCGCTTTGATGTTCAACGCAAGCAGCTTGGTCAACATGACGGATAGCGCCACTCTGATGGCTCAAACAGCGGCGCGGGTGATTGGGGTGATGGGGGTATCCGGTTCTGGGAAAACAACGGTGGCGCGAGGCTTAGCGGAGCGTTTAGGCTGGGTGTTTTTGGAGGGAGATGCGTTTCACCCGGCGGCCAATGTTGAGAAAATGGCTCGGGGGATTCCCCTCGATGATGACGATCGCCGGCCCTGGTTGTCGAGATTACAGGCGGCGATCGCCCAGGCTCGGACGGATTACCCAGATCTCGGGGTGGTTGTGGCCTGTTCGGCCCTGAAACAGGCCTACCGCGATCGCCTGAGTTGCGGGGATAATGAGATGGTTTGGGTTTATCTCAAGGGAGAGTTTGAGCCGTTACAGCAACGGCTTCAGGGAAGATCTGACCATTTTATGTCGCCCACGCTTTTGGCCAGTCAGTTTGCCGATCTCGAAGAACCCCAGGAGGCGATCGTTCTCGATAGTGGGCGATCGCCCCAGACTTTAATCACAACCATCCTTAAATCTTTGTCAAATCACAGCTCGATGTGATTTTGGACACTCCTGATTCACTGAAATTGCTCCATGCTAAGGCTGAAGTCACAGACAACAACCGTATTGTTTTAGCCACCTGCTAGTGGGAAGGAGTGTCACCATGCTTGATAGCGATCGCCTCAGCTCCGGTTCGCGCCTGATTCGCGCTATGGTCTTTACTCTTCTGCTTGCAGTCCTCTTTCAGTTCCTAGACTCCCCTCAGCCGTCTCAGGAAACAGGACTTTGGCAGACCGTGTTCCCGAAAATCACCACCTTGTTATCTTAGGAGCGATCGTCACGCCACTGGCGAATTTGGCTATGTTAAACTGACTGCAACTTGAATCCAGACCATAAACACGCCAGATAAAATAGGACAAATTCAATAAACAGAACCCAAGCCAAAAAGCATTTTCTTGCATTTATACTGTTTATTTTCAAGTGTCCTTTTTTATACCCTACCCACCCTAACATCACCCCTCATCAACTATGATCTCTGCATCAAAACTGAGTCCGATGGCTCTGAGTGCGTTGCTTTTGCTCGGCTGCTCTGACCCGACGACAGAGACGACCCCAGACAGCACCGCCGTAACTCCCAGTGAGGGAAGCGGAACCCTAGCCGTGTACGCCAACGGAGAAGAGTACGCCTGGGAAGGAATGACCAGTAAAGACGGATGGACCCTCAGCTTTGACAATCTGTATGTCCATCTCAGCGATGTAACCGCCTATCAAACCAATCCTCCCTACGAAGCCGATGGATCTGACATCGAGGCCAGTAAATCTTTGCTGTTGGTAGACTCAAAAACCGTGGATCTCACCGAGGGGAACGGTCCTGTTCTCTTGGGTGAAGCCGAGGCCGATGCTGGACATTACAACGCCTTGTCTTGGGCCTTATCTCCCGCCCCCGACGGACCCGCTGAGGGCCATGTAATGGTCTTGACAGGAACCGCAGAACAAGACGGAGAGCGTCTTGATTTTTCCATTGCCCTAGATCAACCCTTGGCCTTTGCCTGTGGCGAATTTATCGGCGATGAACGCAAAGGCATTCTCGATGATGCAGGAACTGCCGATCTCGAAGCGACCATCCATCTGGACCATCTTTTCGGTACAGGTGACGCTCCGGCTGACTCTGACTTGAATGAAGGCGCCTTAGGCTTTGATCCGATCGCCGCCTTAGCCGACAATGGAACCGTCGAGGTGACATCGGACGGTCTCATGGATCAATTATCCCCAGAAGATCAGGAAAAACTGGTTGGGATTCTGCCAAATCTGGGTCATGTTGGCGAAGGTCATTGCTTCGAGTCGACGATGGGGGATGCAACTGAACCCTAATTAAGACTTTAAGTCATGGCTCTTTGAACCGCCGCGCGATCGCGCGGCGGTTTTTGCCTGTCTCCCCATACTCTTCTTCAGGGCGACGTATAGTATTCAACCGCTTCAAGGGGATTTCAGACAAATTCAACAAAAACTTGAACAATTGGGAAACCTATCGAAACATCAATGCGTCTCTTAACCAGGAAATGTCTGTGAAAATACTTCAATTTTATCCGTATTTTTACTGAAATTTTCTAAATCTGACCGATTTGCGTAATTTCACCCTTTCACATCAGTGAAAATCTGGGAAAGCTAAGAGAGGCAGTCAGATGAATTAAATTGAAGCCTGACGCTGTAATCTACTGACAGCGACGTGTTTGCCGCACAAACTTATTGAAAATCCTGTGTTTCGAGAAATTTCATACAATTTCGGGAACTTTCTTGAACTCAGACCATCTACTTCAGTTAAGTATTAACAGCGAGCCAGTTGCTCACCTCGCTGCGGGTGTGTCACTGAACAAATAACCTATATCAGAGGAACCTAGGAATGGAAGACGATATCATGATGACCGACGCTGAAACCACTGTTGAAGAAACAGAGGATCAGGTCACAACAACCAACGTTGAAGAAGATGATGATGATCTCATCGCTGATGATGGGATTGATGACGACGACGACATTGATGATCTCGATGACGACGACGATGACGACGACGATGACGATGACGACGATGACGACGACGATGACGATGATCTAGACGACGACGATGATGACGATTCTGGCGAATCCATCAACGAAGACGACCTAGATGGCGATGACCTCGAAGGTGGTGCAGGTAGCGATGACCTCGAAGGTGATGCGAGTAGCGCCTCCTTCACCCTCACCAGTTTTGTTGGCGTCAGTGCCTCTGCTGAAGTAACCCTCAATCAAACCAGTGAAGGGATTGAAGTCACTGTTGTCGGCCAAAATGATGGCCCCGGTAACAGTAACCAACAAGGATTACGCGGTGTTTTCTTCAACCTGGAAAACAACAGTCTCTTAGAAGGGCTTTCCATCAGCGGTGAAGGAGTCTCCGGCGGGACTTTCAGTGCCGGAGGTGTTAACAACGTGACCGGTGGTGCATCCATTGCTCCTCGGGCCTTTGACGCGGGTGTCGCTGTCAGCGGCGGTGAATCCGTCACCTTCGTGATCGCTCACGAATCGGAAACCCTAACCCTCGATATGTTTGCGGGTGAAGACTTTGGTGTTCGCACTCAAAGCGGAAAACTAGCTGGATCTGCCCCGTCTGACATTGGTTCCGGTGGTGAGGACGACGCTGACGACAATGGTGATGACGACCTGGTTGGCGACGGCAATGGTGATGACGACATGGCCGGCGACGACGGTGGCGATGACGTCTCCGATGATGCCTCCGATACCTCCGATATGGATGTGATTATCGGCACCTCTGGTGGTAGCTTCTCTGACCCTGTCGAAGACACTCCTGACGCGGTTGTGGAAATCACCGACCAAAACGGTGGCATGAAAAACCGCTTCGCCTGGGGCGTTCCCACCGAAGAGAGCTTCACCAACTTGGTGCAGTTTGACGGGAGTGACTTCGGCACCGAAGTGGGTGAACAGTTCAAACTGGGTCAACTGTTCTACCGTAACGGTTCAACCACGAATAACTTCGACGGTGACTTCGGCTTTAGCCTTGACCTCGATGTCAACGGTGTGGGCGAACTCGATTCCTTCGACTTCCTCTTCAACATCCTTAATACTCCTAACGAAAGTGGAGATCCCGTTGAAGATGCCGACCGTTTGCAGTTTGCCACAGGCGGTCTAACCCCCAAAACCTTTGCTTTCGACGGAGACACCTACACCGTTAGCCTCGATGGCTTCTCCACCGATGGCGGTGAAACCATCACCTCCGGCTTTGATGCTCCTGAAGAGAGCTTTGAAATCGCCAACCTCTACGGTTCCGTCGTCAAACTCGATGACAACACGGCTGAGGCCTTCGATCCGATGCCGACAGAGGATGCTGAGGAAATCCTCGACGGCGGTGGTGTTGTGATCGGTGGTGACGGAAGTGGAGAAGGCGCCATTGCCGGTTCCGTCATCATCAAGAGTGAAGCTCAGTTAAGCGTGGTTTGGGGGATTACCACCTCTGCCAGCATCAAGTTCCAAAGCAGCAGCGTCTTCCAAATCACCGACATCATGGGTGTGACGGAACTCAACACCCTAGACATTGGCAACCAAGCGGTCTTGGGCAGTGAAGGGGACGATGAAGTTGTTGGTTCGGTCGACAACGATATCGTTTCGGGTGCTGATGGCAACGATAGCATCTCCGGCGAAAGCGGTAATAACCTCCTCGCGGGTGCTGATGATGAAGATGTCATCATGGGCGGTTCCGGCGACGATGTTCTGGCTGGAAATACCGGTGACGATGTGATCATGGCAGGTGGCGGTAACAACGTCCTCTACGGTGGTCAAGGTAACGACGAACTCATGGGTGGAGACGGAGACGATGTCCTCTCGGGTGACATGGGATCTGATACTCTCACCGGTGGTGGCGGAACCAACCAGTTCTTACTGCGGGCCGAAACCAGCCTCGAAATTACCTCCGCTCAAGCGGCTGACTTCATCATGGACTTCAAAGCCGGTGATGGTCTGGCAATCAGCGGCTCGCTGATGTCCTCGATCCAATTAGAGGTCGAAGATGTTGACGGTGACGGTGTTAGTGATGTAGCCATCCGTCTCGACAGTGGCTCCTACCTCGGTGTAGTCATGGGAACCAGCGACGTCACCCAAGTTGAAGAGGCTATGTACGAAGTTCCCGATGCAGACTATCTGCTCGGAAGTGCCTAATCCTCAGTGACTCCTCAACTGCTGAGTTCATGTCTTAGGATGTGAACTCGGCCGCTCAACGGTTTGTGATTAACTCAACGCTGCACAGTACGGCATCTTGCGACACAATAAAGAGCAAGATGCCGTTTTTTGCGGCCACGATGCTGTCACCAATCAGGAGTTGCCGATGAAATCGATCCAGTGGAACCTCGTTATCCCTCTGGCTGGCCTTGGAGTCATTGGCTTCATGGACGCCGCTGTCTCTCACGGGGCTAAACTCACCTATGAGGTTGAGCCAACCATTTCCTTGACGGCCGCTTATGATAACGGTGAACCCTTCAATGAGGCTCAAGTATTCGTCTATTCCCCGGAGAATCCCCAAGAACCCTGGGAAACCGGAACGACTGATGAGTCAGGACGTTATCAATTTCGCCCCAATCCAGAGATTCCCGGGAATTGGACGGTGACGGTCCGCCAAGCTGGACATGGGGATATGATTACGATTAACCTCGATGACTCCACTCTCATGGCCGATGACTCTACGGGAGATGCTGCCAACTCATCTCTGTTGGCCGATTTAACGGATATCTCCGTCCCCCAACGCCTGTTAACAGGTGCGTCTGTGATTTGGGGATGTGTGGGTACGGCTCTCTATTTCAGTCGTGGCCACAAATCATCGTCTTCTGATTCTTAGGTGACTCATGCACATTGCAGATGGATTTCTTCCGGCGCCTGTGTCGTTGCTGGGTTACGCAATGACGGGAGGTGGTGTCTGGTTTTCTCTCCGACAAATTCAACGAACTTATCGAGATCCTCAAGAACATATCCCCAAAGCATCCTTACTCACGGCCGCCTTTTTTGTTGGCTCGTTAGTCAGTGTTCCCATTCCTCCGGCGAGCGTTCATTTATTATTAAATGGCTTGCTCGGTGTGCTGCTCGGCTATTATGCTTTTCCGGCAATTTTAGTGGGTTTATTTTTTCAGGCGGTCATGTTTCAACATGGCGGTATGGTTAGTCTGGGCGTGAATACTGCTATGATCGGTTTTCCCGCCTTGGTCTCGGCCTACCTCTTTAAACTTCGCCTTTCGTTTGGAGAGGAAACGCGACGGAGACTAGGACTGTTTGCTTTTGTGGCGGGGGGATTAGCGGTTGGACTCTCGACAGTTATTTTTTTTACGTTAATTATCACCACAATTCCGGCTGATTTAGATGTGAACTTAGAACGCTCTGCAACCTTAGTCTTAGTTGTCTCGCAAATCCCCTTAATGCTGATTGAAGGGGCATTTACATCGATGGTTGTGCTATTTCTGCATCAGGTTAAACCCAGTTTAATCGAAGGGTTTTATAGCCATTAAAAACGATGAGATATGAAAGGTAAACACTCAATTGCAACCCAAAATCACTAGATTTGTTTAGGGTGTTCGGTGGGTTCGTTGCCTTTGATTCGTTGCCGTTGTCTTGTATTGTCTGGCTACTCCTATCTTTATGCAACATGGACTTGATACGTATGCCGGTTTACAGTCTCCCATTCATCGTTGGGACCCTCGGTGCAAGTTTGTCGGACTCATGGCTCTGATTTTTGCCTTCTCGGCGGTCGATGTTCTGGTCTTGTTACCGGTGATATTGCTCCTAACTGGGATACTCTATAAAATTTCTCGGTTACCGGGATGTTACTTACGTCAGCGACTTCATTATCCGGGTTATTTTTTACTCGGTGCGATTGTTTTATTACCCTTGACGACCGGGGAAACAATCTTGCTAGAGTTGGGTTGGCTAAGGATTCGTTGGGAGGGAATTTTAGCGGCTGTGCCGATTGTGGTGCGATTCGTCTGTATCGTGACGGTAACCTTAGTCTTGTTTGGAACCAGCCCTCTGGCTAGCACCTTACGGGCCATGCGATCGCTGGGGATTCCCGGTCTTATTACCGATATGATGCTCTTGTTCTACCGCTACCTCTATGATTTACTCGATCGCCTACGACAAGTGCAAACGGCCATGAGGCTCAGAGGCTTCAACCCTAAACAGTTGAGTTGGCGAACCCTGCGAGTGTTAGCTGCACTGACGGGAACCCTATTGGTGACCAGTTATGAGCAGTCGGAACAGGTGTATCAGGCGATGCGTCTGCGAGGCTATGGCCAGCCGACGGCTCAACGGGCCTGGCCACCGATTCAACGAGGCGATGCGATCGCCGTGACCATCATACTGGCGATCGCCGCTGCACTGGTACTCGCCCAAATTTGGCTCACTCCCGCCACTAGCTAGCGGCATTCTCCCTTTCTCTAGCCATTATCCCGAATCAAACTGTCTCTGCGCTCTATTTCCCCTAAAACTCCCTAAGACTATGACGGTTCC
Source organism: Sodalinema sp. (assembly GCF_046483825.1). Lineage (NCBI taxonomy): Bacteria > Bacillati > Cyanobacteriota > Cyanophyceae > Oscillatoriales > Oscillatoriaceae > Sodalinema > Sodalinema sp. The sequence goes on along the minus strand of NZ_JAWOCL010000304.1, from coordinate 15,508 downwards.
CGCTTACTACGATCGCATTAACCAACAACTCCTCGATAGCATTCCCAAAAACCTTGGCCGTATTGTCGAAGTCGGCTGTGGAACGGGAGCCTTGGGAGCCGCCTACAAAAAAGACAATCCTGACAGTGAATACATCGGCCTAGAACTCAACCCCGAAGCCGTCCAAATTGCCACAGAACGGCTCGATCGCGCCCTCCATTTTAACGTCGAAACATCCGACGAAAGCCAGTTAAACATCGCCCCTCAAAGCTGTGACGCTCTCGTCTATGGGGATGTCTTAGAACATCTACAAGATCCCTGGGCCATTCTCAATCACCAGGTATCCTGGCTCAAACCCGGCGGCTATGTCTTGGCCTCAATCCCCAATATCCAACATTGGACGATTCTACGAGATCTGCTCCAGGGAAAATGGGAATATCAAGATGAAGGACTACTCGATCGCACCCATCTGCGGTTCTTCACCCTTGAGAGTATGCAGCAGCTGTTCAGCCAAGCGGGCCTCATCGTTAAAACGGTGGGCCGCATTTTGTCCCATAACCCCAAAGAATTTGCCGAGTTCTACCCCAAACTCGAACCCCTGGCCCAACATCTCAAGGTTGATAGCAACCGCCTGAAACTACTCACAGAAAGTCATCAATATATCCTGACCGGCGTAAAAACTCAACGGCGGCTGTTTATCCAAACCCTGATGATGGCCCCGTTGGCCTGCGATCGCGTGCGGATTCTCGAACCGGATCAGTTCAGCAATCGCATTACCGGCGTGCGGGCCATGTCTTCAGCTCATAGTGCTGCTCTCAACCTCGCCGAAGCTGACGAAGAAAAAGTGTTTATCTGGCAACGCGCTCTCCTCAAGCCGGAAACCGCCCTCGCTCAACAGAAAAACCTACTTCAGCGCGGCTATCTGATTGTCTCAGAAATCGACGACGACCCCTTACGCTGGGAAAGCGCCTCGGATCATAACTTCTTCTCCTATCGCAGTTGCCATTGTGTGCAAACGTCCACCGAGCCGTTAGCGGAGTTTCTGCGACAGTACAACCCCTACGTGAAAGTCTTTCCCAACCAACTGGCCCAACTCCCTCAACCCCGTCCCGAGAGAGATTACGAGCAAGCGACGGTCTTTTTTGGCGCTCTCAACCGAGAAGAAGACTGGAAACCCCTCATGGGGGCAATTAACCAAATTCTTGACGAACTCGGCGATCGCGTCTGCGTGAATGTACTGCACGATCGCCAATTTTTCGAGGCTCTAAACACCCCCCATAAAGCCTTTTCCCCCTTCTGTTCCTATGACAACTATCAGCAGGTCATTCGTTCAAGTAGCGTTGCCCTGCTGCCCCTAGAACCCACTCGATTTAACCAAATGAAGTCTGACCTCAAATTCGTTGAATGTGGCGGTCAGGGCGTGGCTGTCTTGGCGAGTCCCACGGTCTACGAACGCAGTCTTCAGGACGGCAAAACCGGGTTACTCTATCGCTCCGTAGAAGACTTTGCCGCCAAATTCCGGGAACTCCTGGTCAACCCAACTCTGCGACAGCAACTCGGACAAGGGGCCTATCAGTGGGTTGCCCAACACCGTCTCCTAGAGCATCATGCCCAGGAGCGAGCGAAGTGGTATTTTCAGATGCGCGATCGCCTCGGGGAACTCAACGCTGCCCTCAAAGAACGCGCCCCCGAGTTATTTACCCATGGCTGAGGCCAACCTGTCAGGCCTCGAGTTCTTGGGACAAATTCGCCATCACAGCCGTCACCTGATCTAACATCTGACTGAGCTGTTCCATCCCAGTCACCGCTTCTTGCAGCAGTTCCGGGTTAACCGATTCATGTTTAACCCGTTCATTAAGGTGTCCGGCCAACTTCATCATGGCGGGGATGCCCACATTACCACTGGCCCCCTTAATTTGATGGACTAGGCGCGAAAACGTCTCCACATCGCCCTCAGCCAACGCCGCTTTGGCCCCAGCCACATACTCCCGGGCCGATTCCATAAACGAGTCGAGCAGTTCTAACTCAAATTCGAGATCATCTCCAGAGACTTCATGAAGACGATCCCAATCAATGTAAATCTCGGGGGTTGAGGAGGAGTCTGCCATAGAAGCTGAAGGGGGAACGATAGGATCAGGGCGGTTTCCATTATGAGACATAGTCGATGAATCGGCAGAATTTAATGGCTCAATTTTTGACATCCAATGCTCCAAAACAGACTTAAGTTTTTGCATGGTGACAGGTTTGGCGAGATAGTCATCCATCCCCGCATCCAGGCATTTTTGGCGATCGCCTTCCATGGCATGAGCGGTTAAGCCAATAACCACCGTCTGGCGATCGCTCTCGCTTTCCCAGCTTCGCAAGCGTTGAGTCGCTCGATAGCCATCTAATACCGGCATTTGACAATCCATCAATACGATATCAAAGGGTTGTTCCTGAAGCTGATCTAAGGCTTCCTGACCATTGTTAACACAGGCGGCAGTATAGCCAAGTAACTTGAGTTGATTCATCACCACCTTTTGGTTAATATGAGTATCCTCAACCACCAAAACCTTACCCCCAGCGATAGGCTTCGCTGATTCCGACGGTGAGGAGGGACTCTCAAGATTACCCGCATCTGTTTGAGCGACAGTCCCTGAAGCGGTCTCCGCGAGATCTGTTGTGGCAGATGTCGGGGCGACTGGGGTTGACGTTACCAGGGCGAGATCCGTTCCAGGAGAGGGAGATAACGTACCCGACGCTGAGGCGGACACCGGCTGCGACGCTGATGTTGAGGGATTGGCTGTCTGAGGTTCAGCCTCGACGGCTGGATGCTCCTCAGTGGCTGGACTGTCCACCTGGACAAACTGAGCCGTAAAGACAAAGGTTGATCCCTGATTCGGTTCACTTTCGACCCAAATTTGTCCTCCCATTTTCTGCACAAGCTGACGACAAATCGCCAGGCCTAACCCGGTTCCCCCATAGCGGCGGGTACTGGAGGCATCGACCTGAGAAAAGGCTTGAAAGAGATATTTGCGATCGCCCGCCGCTATGCCAATTCCCGTATCCCGGACGGCAAATTGTAGGGTTAAAATCGTCTCTAATTGACCTGTTTCTGCACTCGGATCTCCGAGAACCCCTTGTTTCTTCCCAATGGTTCGTACTCCAATAGCCACAGACCCCTGGTCTGTAAATTTAATGGCATTTCCCACCAAATTCATTAACACCTGTCGCAGTCGTCGGGAATCCCCGGAGAGGCAATCGGGCAGCGTTGGATTAATATGCAGCTTTAAGGATAATCCCTTCTCTTTTGACTGCATCAAAAATAAGCTAATAACCTCATTTAAACAAGAACGTAACTCAAAATCATGACGATCTAAACGTAGCTTTTCTGCTTCTAATTTAGAGAAATCTAAAATATCATTAATTAGATTTAAAAGATGTTCTCCACTGGTGCGTAACGCTTCCGTAAACTCTAACTGTTCTTCGTCCAGTTCCGTCGTCATCAACAAATCGGTCATCCCCAAGACTCCATTCATGGGAGTGCGAATTTCGTGACTCATATTGGCCAAGAAATCCGACTTTAACCGAGCCGTTTCTAAGGCAGCTTCCCGAGCTTGAACCAGTTCGTTAATCTGGGTACTCGCAATCACAACACCACCGACTTCATTATCTGATGTGTACCAAGGATGAATCGCCCAGCGTAGATAGAGTTCCGCCCCATTATCTCGCTCCCAAATATCCTCAGGAGTACTCACAATTTCCCCTTGCAATGCTCGATCATAAAGCACTCGCCAACGTTCGGGTAAATCGGAGAAAACCTCATAATGGGACTTACCAATCAGTGATTCTTGTTCAACCCCGAAATCACTGAGCCAGGTGTTACTGTAAGCAAGATAGTGCATTTCACTATCCATCATTGCCATGGCGACGGGGGCTTGGGTGACAATTTGCCGCAGTTGTTGTCGTTCGGCTTCGATCGCCGCCTCATAGCGTTTACGCTCGGTAATATCCCGAACAATCGCTAAGACTTCATCTTCGCCGCTGGTGACAATCCGCGCTTCAAAGTTATGAAGTCGGACTTCTCCCGTTTTACGATTGGGAATATCGAGGGCATATTCAAAAATTTGGACTTCTCGGGATTGCCGGGCTAAATCAGCATAATGCAGGTTGAGATCGGCGACTTCTTTGGGCAAGACTTCATAGAGACTTTTGCCTAAAAACCCACTGCGAGAGAGAAGTAACGGTTGGTCTTTGTCCGCCTGAACATCGAGATAAGTGCCATCGGTTCGCAGCCGAAACATGGTATCGGGGATGGCTTCGAGGAGGGCTTGATTTTTAAGTTCACTTTTTTGAACTTGGTCGGCCCGTTGTTCGAGATAGAGGACCATATCGCGAATTTGCGAGGTCATGCGGGCAAAGGCTAGGGCCAGACCGCCAATTTCATCGGGACGGCTGCGGTACTGTTGGATAGCACTTTCGTTATCCATGGCGCGATCGAACTCCCCTTCAGCCACCCATTGAGTGGCGCGGGCCAGTTCATGGAGGGGGCGACCGATGGAACGACCCACCCATAAGGCTGCGGCTAGGCCTCCCGCCGTAAATAAGACCCCGAGCAAAATAGCACTGTTGCGGGTGTTGTCGAGACGGTTACGGAAGCCGGTAATGGAGAACTCTAACTCAACCGCACCGACAGTTTGCGCCCCAGAGGCGATGGTTTTGCCCGAACGGAGGCGATCGCGTTCCCACTCAAACACAGGGGTTCCACTGGCTAAAATCTGTTCCCCAAAGTCGCGATCGCGCTCCGTCATCGCCTCGGGGCTTAGGGTTGATAGCCGTTGACCGTTCTGGTCATAAATCACAACGCTGGTCAGGCTATCTTCAACATTGAGAATATCGAGCAGTTGTTGGAGTTGTTCCTCTGACTCCTCTAGGTCACCGGTGTCGTCGGTTTGTGCGGCTAAGGAGTCCGCCGCCAGCCGTGACACCATATTCAAGACAAGAGTGGCTTGGCTTTCGAGTTCTTGTTGGTAAACCCGTCGTTGGCGATGAAGTGAAAACAGCGTCACACTACTGACACTGATAATCGCCGACAGGGCAATTGTGGCCGTTAGCTTGGCGGCGATGGGTAAGCGACGACCTTTGAGTTGACGCATCAATTGACGCATAGCGACACGAGGTGCAGAGGAAAGGAGTACAGCAAGAAGGCAGTTCGCAAGGGGTTGGGGAAGCTTAACATCCAGATTGTGCCGGGTGAGGAAACCCCGATTATGCGGCTTCTGAGTTTTGAGTTTAACTTACGGGAACTCACGGCACAGATGCACGCCGTCAGCTTCACGATCGCGATCATTCAGTGAAATCCACCGCCGTGATGAGCAGACCATCCGGAGTCCCCCTTCTAGGATAGCGGGTCTTTTGACGGACACAGACGGGAGACCTGGTTAAAACTACGCAAAACAAGAATCTTAACGGAATGGATGCTTGACCGTCCCGAGTTTAACCCTAGAGGGCTTTGGCAGCGAACCTCTGACCGGGATGACTCAAGCCGGTTAGGGATTGGCTCCTAGACCACGAGGCGAGGAGTTTTTGCGGTAGGCTCGTTGGAGATTCGGGAGATCCCGGATCGAATTTCTTATTCCATCCTAATGAGCTGGCGTTATGTTGACTCCCCCCCTGTCTCGTCCTCACACGACCGTGATCTTAGCCATGACGGCTGATGGCAAAATTTCCGATGTTGGCCGCTCAGGGGTGACCTTCGGCTCTTCTGTTGATTATCAGCATTTAGAGGCCTGTGTGGCGGCGGCGGATGCGGTGTTGATGGGAGGAACCACCTTACGCTCAGGGGGAACGGCGATGCGTCTTCAATCTCCTCAGCTTTTGGCGGCTCGCGAGGCGGCGGGAACTCCTCCTCAACCGGTGCAAGTGGTCTGTTCGGCGTCTGGAACCTTTGACCCGGCGTTACCCTTTTTTCGCCAACCGATTCCCCGTTGGCTGCTGACGACAACTGAAGGGGCTGGTTTTTGGCAGACTCATTCAGGGTTTGACCGCTTGTTAACGGTCGATTCGTCGGAGACGGGACTGGATTTGCAGGCGGGATTGACCCAGTTACGAGGCTTGGGGATTGAACGACTGGCGGTGTTGGGAGGCGGCCATCTAATCGCAACCTTGTTTGAGTTGGGGGCCATTGATGAAGTTCGGCTAACGGTCTGTGGTTATATTTTTGGGGGGACGGCGGCCCCGACCCCAGTCGATGGGCTGGGGTTTTCTCGCGATCGCGCTCCCCGTTTACGTTTGCTGGAGGTGAAGCGAGTCGAGGATGAGGTGTTTTTACAGTATCAGGTGCTGCATGAAGACCCGGCCGAGGAAAAAGACTCAGATGTTTAACGGTGTTTCACTCAAATTGGGGAGAATAGGTAGAAACTAGACAGTTTGGCGATCGCAGGCTACGGTAGAGGTCAGGTTTTCCCTACAATGTGGTTCATGAGAATATTAGTCACCGGTGGTGCGGGATTCCTGGGTTCCCACCTCGTCGATCGCCTGATGGAACAAGGACATGAGGTCCTTTGTCTCGATAACTTTTTCACCGGAAACAAACACAACATCCTGCAATGGATGGAGTCTCCCTATTTTGAGGTGATTCGCCACGATATTACCGAACCGATTCGCGTTGAAGTGGATCAGATTTATCATCTGGCCTGTCCCGCCTCTCCCGTCCATTATCAGTACAATCCGGTCAAGACGGTGAAGACTAGCGTTTTGGGAACCTTGCATATGTTGGGACTGGCGAAACGCATCAAGGCCCGATTGTTGCTGGCCTCAACCTCAGAAGTCTATGGCGATCCCAATGTTCACCCACAAACCGAAGCCTATCGGGGCAATGTGAACCCAATTGGGATCCGGGCCTGTTACGACGAGAAAACAGAAATCCTGACTGAAAACGGTTGGACTCCCTTTCCCCAACTCGACCCGCAAACTCCCGTTGCAACTCTCAACCCCGAGGGACAGATCGAGTACCACGTTCCCGACGAATACATCGTTCAACCCTACGTCGGCGAACTGCTGCGATTTGCCAATGGGAAATTTGACCTCTGCGTCACTCCCAACCACAACCTCTACCTACGCAGCAAAACCGGCAAACTCAAATTCCTGCAAGCCGACGAGGTGCATTACGCTAAATCCTGGCGTGTTCCCACAGGGGCAGAATTTAAGGGCATCGAGCCAGAATGGTTCGAGTTGGGAACCGCCCCCGCTCACGCTAAAGTTCGAGTCAATCGCATCGCGATGGATGACTGGCTCGAATTTCTCGGCTACTACATCTCTGAAGGCTGTACCCACGTGCGCCGTCGCGCCCGAGCCGTGGGCGATCGCAACTACGACGTAGCCGACTACAATATCCTCATCGCCCAGTCTAAGCCGGAAGGACGCACCCAGATTGCCAACTGCCTCTCGAAGCTGGGGTTCAAGTTCTTTGAATCCGACGACCATCAGTTTCGCATTTGCAGCAAGCAACTGGCCGAAATTTTGCTTCCCCTAGGCAAATCGGGAGACAAATATATCCCCCGTGACTACCTCAACCTCTCTCAACGTCAATCGCGCATCTTGTTCGACGCGCTCATAATGGGCGACGGTAGTCAGCGAGGCAACCGTTACACCTATTACACGAAGTCTAAACAGCTTGCCGACGATGTGCAGGAACTGGCCCTACGCTGCGGTTATGCCGCCTCCGTGGTCTCCCACGCCGTCGGTCGCGACTTGTACCGCGTGAATATCCGGCCCGCTGTCGAAGCCGTTCTCGCTGAACCGGAACGGGTGCGCTACGGTGGCAATGTCTACTGTGTCAATGTCAAGAATCATGTCATCTGTGTGCGTCGCAATGGACGGGCCGCATTCTGCGGTAATTGTTACGACGAAGGGAAGCGCATCGCTGAAACCCTCTGCTTTGACTACCATCGTCAGAATCATGTGGATATTCGGGTGATGCGGATTTTCAACACCTATGGACCGCGAATGCAGGAAAATGATGGACGGGTGGTGAGTAATTTTATTGTTCAAGCGTTGCGCGGGATTCCCCTGACGGTGTATGGGGATGGCTTGCAAACTCGCAGTTTTTGCTATGTCTCGGACCTCATCGACGGCATGATGAAGTTGATGAACAATGAGGAGCATATTGGGCCGGTGAATATCGGCAATCCCAATGAGTACACCATTTTGCAATTGGCTCAGACGATTCAAAGGCTGATTAACCCGGATGTGGAGATTCAGTTTGAGCCACTTCCCCAGGATGACCCGCAACAGCGACAACCGGACATCACTCGTGCTAAAGAGTGGTTAGGTTGGACGCCGAGCATTGAGCTGGAAGAGGGATTGAAGGAAACCATTGCTGATTTCCGCGATCGCCTTGGTTTGGCGTAAATTAGGACTGTCCGGGTGTGTTGACATAAAAGCCGCAGATTGGGGATAGCTGAAGTTTGCGACTAAGCTAGTGGACGACAGCTTGCTAACGCTCGGTCGTAGCGGCGTTTTTTTACAGTTTTTTAAGGTTGAAGGACAAAACAGCTATGCGTGTTTGTGTGATTGGTACCGGTTATGTGGGTTTGGTGACGGGGGCCTGTTTGGCTCATACGGGTCATGAGGTGATCTGCGTCGATAACAACGAGGAAAAGGTCAAAACCATGAAGGCGGGGCGATCGCCGATTTATGAGCCGGGATTGTCCGAAATCATGACCGCCGCCATCCAAAGTGGCAATATTGAGTTCACCACGGACTTAGAGGCGGGGGTCCATCATGGCGATATCTTGTTTATTGCGGTGGGAACGCCCCCGTTACCCACGGGAGAAAGTGATACCCGCTATGTGGAGGCGGTGGCCCGAGGAATTGGCGCTCACCTCAAGCAAGGCTATAAGGTGATTGTCAATAAATCGACGGTTCCCATTGGGTCCGGGGATTGGGTACGCACGATTGTCCTCGATGGAATCGCGGAACGGGAAAAGGCCCTGGTGGGATCGGGAAAAACTGGGGAAGATTTGGTTAACCATATCGAGGTGGAATTTGATGTGGTCAGTAATCCTGAGTTTCTGCGGGAGGGGTCGGCGGTGTATGACACCTTTAACCCCGATCGCATTGTCTTGGGAAGTAATAGCGATCGCGCCTTGACGATGATGCAGGAACTCTATGCACCCATTGTCAATCGTGAGGTGGCGCAGGAGAAGGATCTACCGCCGGTTCCTGTGGTGATGACGGATTTATGTTCGGCGGAGATGATTAAGTATGCGGCGAACTCGTTTTTGGCGACCAAGATTAGTTTTATTAACGAGGTGGCCAATATTTGCGATCGCGTCGGCGCCGATGTCACCCAGGTCGCCAAGGGAATTGGCCTCGACTCCCGCATTGGCAATAAGTTCTTAAATGCTGGGATTGGCTGGGGTGGCTCCTGTTTCCCGAAAGATGTCTCAGCCTTGGTTCACACGGCTGATGATTATGGCTATGATGCTCAATTGCTCAAGTCTGCGGTTGAGGTGAACCAACGTCAACGCTTGATGGCGTTGGAGAAACTGCAACATGAGTTGAAGATTCTCAAGGGGAAAACCGTCGGCTTGTTAGGCTTGACCTTTAAACCGGATACCGATGATATGCGGGATGCACCCTCGTTGGTCTTGATTGAGAATCTGAACCGCCTCGGGGCGAAGGTGAAGGCCTATGACCCCATTGTCTCGCAAACGGGCCTACGCTCGGGCTTATCGGGGGTCTATGTGGAGACAGACCCTGAACGGCTTGCTGATGGCTGTGATGCGTTGGTCCTGGTGACGGATTGGAAGCAGTTTGCGGAACTCGACTATACCAAGATGGCGAGTCTGATGCACACGCCGATTATGGTCGATGGTCGTAACTTCCTTGACCGGACTCAGTTAGAGGCGATTGGCTTCCGCTATGTGGGAATTGGTCGCTAGATATCTCTGAGGCTGAATGTCTAGGCGTTAAGGCTTTGCGGCAAAAACTGGGTCTCAATTTTCCCCCTGGTGCTAGGCGCTGGGGGGTTTTTGCATCCATCTGCTGAATCGATGCTGAGTGAGTTGGTTTAAGCGGTGTTAGCGATAGGGGTGAGTGTTTCCCATGAAGCATCGGGCCGGAAGGGCGATCGCACTCATCCAAGATAAGACCGGCATGACCGCCGATGACAGAGGACATCCGTTGCACTTGAACCGATTGACGCTGAGCAACGCTGAGGACGTTCAGCCACGGTCAACGAACAACGGCTAGAGATCGCGTTCCCAAGGGTTGGGAGAAGAGGCGCGATCGCCCAAACCTCACTCTGACATCACCATACGTCAGAGGAGTTGCTGAACTTCGAGCCGATGAGGCCACCGTTGAGACCGTTCTGTCGGTCTTCCCACGGGGCGGTATGGGGCTACAAATTGCCAGTTATAGCGTGTCTAAATTCCGTTCAATTTGGTGCAAGACATCGAAAAGGAGATCAACAGATGTCGAGAGAGACCGCTTTATCCGTAGCGGTAGAGACATCGAAAACTCAACAGACTTCTCGCCCACTGCGAGATAAGATGCCAGCTTTCGTTCTTGTGTTGTATCCATAATCTGAGGTTTTTCCTGAGTGACAAGCACGCTTTAGTGTGGTCTAGTATATTATACACCATCGGTATGTTGTACTAACAATGTACAACATCGCCTCCCTCGATCAGCATCAAGGCGATCTCTGAAAGGCTCTAAATCTCTCGGGATAAGCGTTTGAAGACTCTATTGAGGTCATCAATGACGCGATCGCGCCGTTTGCCTGATCGAGGAAAAAATTTTAATGTTAACAAATGCTGACATACGCAGGAGCGAAACTTATGCCAACAGAATTCACAGATATGTTGAGCCAATTCACCCAACAAGAATTTCTAGGGAATCAGGTCTTAGATTATCTGATCGCCCTAGCCATTATTATTCTTGGATTGATCATCATCAGGATTGTTGCCAACGTCGTTCTTAGCAGAATTAAAAAATGGCTACGACAAACCGACGCGAGTTTAGATAATAGCTTAATTAAAATTATTGAACGAGCGCTGATCCCAATCTTGTATCTAGGGATTTTTTATGTCGCTCTCAACGGCCTAACCCTGCACCCGATTTTGGATCGACTCTTAGATGGAGTCTGGGCGATCGCCTTCACGGTAATTGCCATCCGTTTCGTGGTCTCCGTGATCCAATATGGCTTAATCCTATATGGGATCAAGGCAAACAACCCCAATATCCAGCCGACCCTCAATTCTCTCGTCCCTGCCATCCGAGTCGTGGTTTGGGCGATCGGCTTTATTTTCCTGCTGGACAATCTCAACTTTAATGTCTCAGCCATGATTGCCAGTCTGGGGATTGGGGGGATTGCGATCGCCCTAGCTTCCCAAGGACTTCTACAAGACCTCTTTAGCTACTTTTCCATCGTCTTCGATCGCCCCTTTGAGTTAGGAGACTTCATCATCGTAGGTGACTTCATCGGAACCGTCGAATACATCGGCATTAAAACCACTCGTCTCAAGAGTTTAAGCGGTGAACGACTGGTCATCTCCAACACCGATCTTACCGGCTCTCGCATCCGCAATTACAAGCATATGCAAACCCGCCGTATCGTCTTTAAACTCGGTGTCACCTACGAAACCCGCGTCGAACAGCTCGAAAAAATCCCCCAAATCATCCAAGACATTATCGAACCCATCGAAACCATCACCTTCGATCGCGCTCATTTCCTAGCCTACGGGGATTTCAGCCTCGACTACGAAGTCGTCTACAACGTCAACAGCAGTGATTTTGCCCAATACATGGATGCTCAACAGCAAATCAACCTAGAACTCAAGCGTCGCTTTGAAGCCGAAGGCATCGAATTCGCCTATCCCACCCAGGTCATTTATCACAATGCCCTAGGGGGATAGGGAACAGGGAACAGGGAACAGGGAACAGGGAACAGGGAACAGGGGATAGGGGATAGGGAACAGGGAACAGGCAAAAGGCAAAAGGCAAAAGGCAAAAGAAGGTAATAGCCAGCTTTTTCCTTTCCTCCCCCTGCCTCCCTCTTCATTTCTCCTCGTCTCCTCCTCGTTCTCTCCTCGTTCTCTCCTCGTTCTCTCCTCGTTCCTAGGCTCTGCCTGGGAACGCCCCCTGGGAGGCTCTGCCTCCCGCTCTCAGGCGGCAGAGCCGCCTAGCCCCCCATGTCATGGCTTCAGCCATGACACGAGTGAGACTCCTAGCCCCGCACCAACTCCACCAAACGGGAATAATAGAAACGAGTGCTGGTCATTTCCGTGCGAGCGGGTTGGAAGCCATTTTTGGCAAAGATGGCCAGAATATCCGCTTCACGATGCTGATAGGCGCGAGTCGTCTTACTCGGTCCCGGGAAGAGTTCACCGACTTTCTTCAAAACCGTCAGCCAGGGGGTTTTGGGTGCAAAACTCAAAATCACCCGTGATTCAGCCAGAGAACAGAGGTGAGAGAGCATCTCATCCATCTTGTCATCAGGATAGTGGATGAGGACATCGAGGCAGATGACGGTGTGGAAGTTGCCAGAAATTTCTTCGAGATCCCGAGTCTCAAACCGGACGCGGGAGCTATCACTCAGTTGAGCCTGAGCGCGTTCCTGGGCTTCCGTCACCATCATCTCCGAGATGTCGCTGCCGTAAACCGTTGCCCCTGCTTCAGCTAGGGGCAAACTCAAACTACCAACACCACACCCCGCATCACAGATAGTCAGTTGCCCGAGGTTGCCATCGGCCGACAGCCAACCAACGACTTTATCAATGGTCTGCTGGTGTCCTTCTCGGATATCCAGTTGGACTTTATTGACCTCGTCCTTACCATAAATTCGTCGCCAGCGGTCAAAACCCGTCGTATTGAAATATTCCTTAACAATGCTTTTTTCGTCAATGATAATCATCGGCTATTACGCGGTTATAAAAAGAGGTTGAGGGTACAAATCTATACGTTATCCTAATTTAGACCTCTTTTGTTACCTGATGACGATCGCAATGACTGTTAACCCCACAGAGTCTGAGCAAACCCAGAGCCGCAAAGCCGATCATCTTCGTATTTGTCTGGAGGATGATGTGAACTTTCAAGAGACTCGTACTGGGTTAGAACGCTATCGCTTCCGTCATTGCTGTTTACCGGAACTGGATTTAGCCGAGATTGACGTCAGCACCTCGTTTTTAGGAAAGTCACTGCGATCGCCATTCCTGATTTCTTCGATGACGGGGGGAACTGAACGGGCCAAACTGATCAACCAACGGTTAGCCGCCGTGGCCCAGGCGCAAGGATTAGCCATGGGGGTGGGATCGCAACGGGTGGCGGTGGAAAACCCGGATCTTAGTCATACCTTTGATGTGCGATCGCAGGCCCCCGATATTCTCCTATTTGCCAATCTCGGCGCGGTGCAGTTGAATTATGGCTATGGCGTCGACCAATGTCAGCGGGCGATCGCCATGCTCGAAGCCGATGCCCTGATTTTGCATATTAACCCTCTCCAGGAGGCCGTTCAAAGTCGGGGCGACCAGAATTTTAAAGGATTGCTTGACAAAATACAGAGATTATGCTACCTGCTTCCCATTCCCGTGATTGCCAAAGAAGTGGGCAATGGCATTTCTGGGGAGATGGCGCGACGGTTAATTGACGTTGGGGTTCAGGCGATCGATGTAGCTGGAGCGGGGGGAACCTCCTGGGCCAACGTCGAGGGAAAACGCGCCCAAGATATCCGTCAACGTCGTTTAGGGGCGCTGTTCTCCGACTGGGGCCTTCCCACCGCTGACTGTCTCGTGCAGGTGCGATCGCAGGCTCCCGACATTCCCCTCATTGCCTCAGGGGGCTTACGCAACGGCTTAGATGTCGCCAAAACCCTCGCCCTGGGGGCTAACTTAGCGGGATTGGCAACCCCTTTTCTCAAAGCCGCCGCCGACTCCCCGGACACCCTCAATCAACTGGTGGAATTACTCAACAGCGAACTCGCCACCGTCTTATTTTGCACCGGCAACCGTACCATCAAGGATTTACAGCGCAGCAATAGCTTAGACACCCTAAAATAAGGACAGCACTTTACTCTGACCGCCAACGTCATGCGTGATTTTCTCAAAAATGTTGTTGCTACAGTCGCTGGACTGATTCTCTTTTCCGTCATTGGCGTTGGAGGGTTAGTCATTCTACTCATTACCGCCTCCTTGCAGGCGCCTCGCGGTCCCGAAGTAGAGAAAGACTCAATTCTGGTGTTAGATTTGGGCTTAAATATCCAAGACAGTCGCGCCCTAATTGGCCCCGGCGAAGCCTTGCAACAAGCCTTAGAGGGACCGGGTCAACAAAGTCTCTCCCTGTTAGATGTTGTGGACGCCTTAGAACAGGCCAGCAAAGACGATCGCATCACCGGACTCTACCTCAAAGGTGCGCCGGGGGATATGCCAACCGATTATGCTAACTTGCGAGAAGTACGAGAGGCCTTAGCGACATTTCGCGAAACGGGTAAGCCGATTATTGCCCACGATCGCGACTGGAGTAAACGGGAATATTATCTGGCCTCGATCGCCACAGAACTGTCGCTCGCCCCCCTAGGTGCCGCCGTCTTTAATGGCTTAAGTGCCGAAACAGCCTTTCTGGCCGGAACCTTTGAGCAACTTGGGGTTGGCGTTCAAGTTGTCCGCATGGGGGCTTACAAGTCCGCCGGCGAAGCCTTAGTGCGTCGTGAGTATAGCGATGAAAACCGCGAACAACTCCAGGCCTATTTAGGAGATGTCTGGGCTGACATTTTAGACGTTGCCAGTCAACAGCGGTCTATCACCCCCGAAAGCTTACAAACGATCGCCGATAACCAAGGGATTTTACTCGCCGAAGAAGCCGTCTCCCAAGGCGTTGTCGATCGCCTCGCCGAGAGTGAGGAAATTCGCGATCGCCTGCGGGAACTCAGCAACATCAGCGATGCCGATGAATCCTTTGAATCCGTAAGTCTGGCCACCTATATTCAAACTCTCGATCCCAGTCAAACCCAGCGCGGGCAAATGGGGAGCGATCGGCAAATTGCCCTAGTCTATGCTGAGGGGCCAATTGTCGATGGAGAAGGGGAACTTCGTCAAATTGGGGGTGACCGTCTGGCGCGTCAACTGCGAGACTTGCGCGTCGATGACGATGTCCAAGCCGTTGTCTTGCGTGTTAATAGTCCTGGGGGGAGTGCGATCGCCTCAGACGTCATCAAACAAGAACTTGAACTGCTGCGCGAAGAAAAGCCAGTCATCGTTTCCATGGGCAACATGGCCGCCTCAGGAGGCTATTGGATTGCCATGGCCGCCAACGAAATTATTGCCCAACCCAACACCCTCACCGGCTCAATTGGGGTCTTTAGCCTGTCTTTTAATATCGAAGATCTCAGCGAAACCGTTGGCTTGAGTTGGGATGTCGTGCAAACCTCAGACCTTGCCAATGCCCAAACCATTTCTCGCCCCAAAACTCCCCAAGAACTAGCAGTATTAGAACGATTTGTCAACCAAATTTATCAAGAATTTATCACTGAAATCTCCACCTGGCGAGACCT
>NZ_JAWOCL010000302.1:0-5735 GCF_046483825.1 Sodalinema sp. | reverse complement strand
GGTTCCGTAACACGGCCACGATCTTCATGTGGGGATAGGTTTGCGCCAGCCGTTGGGGCGCCTTTTGATGGGAAAAATAGGTCGGACTGGCATCGCCGCTGATATAGGTTCCTGAATCGGGTAATGGGGCAAAATGGGCGAGATACCAGTCTAATCCCCGCTGATATCGCCAAGACCAAAAGTCAATTTCTTTGCGGGCGCTGGGGACAATCTGGGGGTGATGACTGAGATAGTGATAGAGAGAGGTGGTTCCTCCTTTCATGACCCCGATGATGGTGAACTGGGGGCTAGATGGAGTCGAAGTAAGCTGGAGATGGGGCTGGAGATGGGCTAAATCGGGGCGATCGCACGCCAGGCGGTTTTCCACGGCGCGACGATACCAAGGCCGGGCCGCCTCAAACTGTCCGAGGCGGGTTAAGGCTTCGGCGAGGTTTAAGGCACAGGTTCGCTCTTGAGGATGCTGTTGGGCCAAGGTTTCTAGGATGTCCACGAGTCTCTCTCCCCAGGCGGCTACACCCGGTTGATGGGGCTGTTCCAGGATAGCCCAGAGTTGAAAACGGCTCAGCCAATCTTGGCTGGGTTGAGCTTGAATTGCCCGAGAAAAGGCGGCTAATGCGGCTTCTTGGTTTTGCTGTTGCAGCAGTTGTAAGGCAATTTCATCGAGGGGTTGCCCCGAGGTCTTGGGGGAGGTCAGTTGATGATAGAGAAGGCTTAGGTTTCCCCTGAGTCGATAGAGGAAGGGGGAGAGTTTCATAGGATATTTTGGCGGGGATTTTTTAGGGAGTGATATCAATACTGATCGGGCTTACCAGCTAAAGTCACACTTGAGCAGAGTTTGTAACTCCTGATTATAAGGTTCATAAAAGGCTTGGAGTTCTTGACGAATATCCGCCTCTGCGGGTCGGTAAGACCCGGCATTGTATTTACGATGGTCGGTTAGGGGATGGTCAGGGATATCTAGGAATTGATAAACCTGTTTCAGACTCGCAGCGGGGTTTTGATAAAAGGCTTCACTTTCTAAGAACAGGAACTGCTCACGGGGAAATAACGAGAGCCAATGCTGGACAAATTCCACATAGATTCCTCGGGCGAGATAATTACTGGGTAAATCCCAAGCATTGCCCTGTTGGTCTAATTCTTGTTTGGCGGCGGCGATCGCCTCGGGCAAGGGTAGAGTTTCCTGTTGTCGTCGCACCCAGTGATAATAGTGGGAAATAGCCCGATCTACGGGATTTCTAAACAGAACGATAAATTTGACCTGGGGTAGAAACTCCCGGATTCGTTCTGGTGTGACATAAAAGTCCAAATATCCAGGACAGGCTTCCCCCGTTAAAAATTTTCCTCCCTCGGGTAGCGGTGGAAAATGAGCAAAGTACCAGTCATGACCTCGTCGATATTTCCAAGACCAAAATTCTACTTCTTTGCGCAGCGCCGGAATCACATTAGGATGTTGTGTTAAGTACATATAGAGGGAGCTAGTCCCTGCTTTTTGCGCCCCTAAAATTATAAAATCTGGCTTCGTTTTGAGGTCGCTTCTATCTGAGTCAGCCTCACAAAACTTTGCTAATTCTGGGTAAGGTTTTGCTAATTGCCGTTGCAATGCCTGTCTATAGTACGGGAGGGCATCACTAATTTTGTCTTGATGGCTGAGAGCTTCTCCTAAATTGATATAAACTTCTGTGCTGTTTGGATGTTGTTTTAAAGCATTTTTGTAGGCTTTTTCTGCTTCTGGAAGTCGCTCTTCAGCTTTGAGGGTTCTCCAAAAAATAAAGTGATAAAACCAGGAAAACTCTGGATCAACGTCGATTGTTTTGAGATAAACTTCACTCAACGTCGAGGTGTCTTTTAAGCGTAATAATACCCCGGCGTAGTCATAAAGCAGTTGAAAGGGAGGATTTTGAGATTGTGATGCTAGATCAATCGCCTTCTGGTACGCTGTTGCGCTGGCTTGCCATTGTTTAGCCTGGCTATAGGTTTTGGCTAAATTATGATGAGTTTCAAAGCAGTCGGGAGCGAGTTGTATCGCATCTTGATAGGCGCTAATTGCACCCTGCCAATCCTGTTGATGTCGTAGAGCATCCCCTAAGTTATGATGTGACCAAGAAAACTCGGGTTTGAGGGCGATCGCCTGCCGATACGCCCCCGCTGCCGCCTCAAATTTCCCCTGTTGTTGCAACACATCTCCTAACTCATGGTGAGCGAGGGCGATGGCTTTGTCCAAGGCGAGACAGCGACGAAAAGATGCCTCGGCCTTAGACCAGTTTTGCTGCTGGAGTTGCGCTTTTGCCAAATGATAATGAGGCCAAGGATTGTGCGGTTGAATCCGAGTTAAAACCCGCCAATAGACAGACTTAACGTGCAGTGGACGAACGGTTAACCACGTCCGACCCCGTCGTAATTGTGATTTGATTTGAGCTTTCATGGTTAAACGGTCTAGGTTGAGCAGGTTGGAGTGTTGAGGTGGCTGTTAAGCATCCGAAAACGCATCAACTGGAACATCCATTTTGGTATATCCCAGCAAATCTCCATGTAACCGGGGGAAGGTGGGAAATCGTTGTAACACGGCTTGAGTCCAAGTTTGGGGACAGAAAGCGGTGATCAGAATCCGCAACCAGAGTTTAATGACAAAACGGCGTTCTTGCCAGAGTTGGGGTTCATACTGTAGCACTGTCCAAAACAGTCGTATCGCTAAACGGCCTTGTTGCGGTTTTGGGTCGCCCTCTAAGGCCTTGAACGTGAGATACTTATAGGAGTTGGCGTAGGTTTGGGCGCGATAGGCCGGCAAACGCTCTGGGTTTTGGGCAAAGGGGGGAACCTGAGGCGCGCGCTCAAAGGCGGCGTCTAACACTCGCAACTGCGATCGCTCCATGCGCACAACATTCGCCGATTGGGAAGTAGGAACTTGTCGATAGCGCAACTGAGGCTTCTCCACGGCCACAAAATGAAACTTCTCCGCCAGCCGCAACCACATATCTCGATCTTCGGCGGGAGGAAAATCAGGATTAAACCCCCGAACTTGATAAAATGCACCTCGCCACATCATCGCATTGGAACCGCCAGCAATGAAATCACTTAGCAAAAGTTTAGGATAAACATAGCCATTGCTGGTGTACTCACAGCCGCGTTGCAGAAAGCGACCCGAGATATCAATCCAATCGACCCAACTATAGGCCACCGCCGGCTGACGGGTCTGATAGAGGGATTCAGCATTGGCGGGAGGCTGCCACTCAACAATGGCGCGATATTGGGATTCAAGTTTATCAGGGGTCCAAAGGTCATCGGAATCTAAGAAGGCGAAAAACTCTCCGATGGCGTGACAGGCGCCGCGATTACGACTTTCTCCCTGGCCCGCATTGGGGTAGGAGAAGAGTTTGAGGCGAGGGTCGTCGATCGCCTTGACAGCGGCGACGGTGTTATCCGTCGAACCGTCGTCGATGACGATGATTTCCAAGTCTGTCCAGGTTTGAGCTAAAACCGATTCTAGGGTTTCGCCAATGGTGTCTTGGGCGTTGTAGGCGGGGATAATGACGGAGATGGCGGGATAGGGACGCGATCGCGTGTATTGGAAGAGATCTTCAACTTGGGGAGTCAGGGAACCCGCGTCACAGAGGCGAGCGGCCAAGCGGGGAGCATTATCCTGGTAAATGCGGCAGAGGGTTTGTAATTCCGTCAGTAGGGGTTGGTAACGGGGAGCCTGAGAGTCCCAACCTTTGATATTTTGTAAAAACCCCAACGCCAGGCGACAGTTGTCCGGCGTGAGAGGAGGCTGTAAGGCTCGATAACTGAGGTATTGATACAGATTGGCAAAACTCTGCGATCGCAGGGGCTGTAGGGCTTGCGGGGCATCGCTAAACGCCCGTTCTAACACCGTTAAACAAGCCGCCTCCTGTTGCTGCAACTGCGAGGACATGGAACTGGCGCTAACCCGATAATAGACTTGTGCTTCAGGAACACAGACAAAGAAATGACGGCGGGCCAGTTTCAGGAAAAAGTCCCAATCCTCGGCGGCGGGGAGAGACTCATCAAATCCCCCCACCGCTCGCGCGGCGTCAGTCCGAACCAGGGCATTCGAGCCACTTTCAAGGAAATCCGCCAGTAGCAGGTGAGCCAACGCATCGCCGTCGAGGGTCAGATGACTGCCGGGTTTAAGGACGTTGCCGGACTCGTCAATATAGTCAGTCCAACTGTAGGCCACACCATAGAGCGATCGCAGATTGGCGTGAGTCTCAGGGGGATGCGTCAGCCGTTGATATTGAGCCTCTAGCTTCTGGGGATGCCAGAGATCATCGGCATCGATGAAGGAAATATAGGTTCCCCGAGCCTTCTGTAAGCCGCGATTGCGACTGGCGGCCAGTCCAGCATTGTCGTAGGCCAGCCGTCGCAGTCGATAGTCGCTGATACGATCAACGATCGCCGCCGTGTTATCAGTGCAGCCATCGTCGATAATCAGCAGTTCAAGGTCGGTGAAGGTTTGTTCCAGGACCGAGTCGATGGTGGCCGCAACGGTCGCTTCGCCGTTATAAACAGGGATAACTACCGTAATCAGCGGTGTTGGTGTGACTTGCAGGGTGGCTAACCAGCGATCGCTGAGGTTTAAGCGGTCTCCTGTGGCCAGTCGCCGGTAGGTTTCGACAATTAACGCTCCCTCATATTGAATGCTGGGGTCATTCTGATACAGGGTTTTGAGAATGGGTGGCACTTCAGCGGCCAAGTCCGGGGTCAGAGAATCGCACAAGGCGCGAGCCAACAGATACTTATCTAGGTTATGTTGAGCCTTGCTTTGCCGATCCTGGGGGTCTTCGGGAGTGATGAAGGTGGTGAGGGTTTCCTGTAAGGCTTGTCGCAGCTGCTGCCATTGGCTCAAGGTTGGCGTTGTCCAGGGAGCCAGTTCAACTAAACTCTCATCGAGGGCGATCGCCTGAAACTGTTGCGTTAGGGCCACCGCCATGCGCCAACCACCGCAAAAAAGGTCGGATATCCCCAGTCCGAATCCCTCCCCAGCTACGGCTAACCAGGCTTCCCGGCGAATCAGGGGATTCGACAGGGTTTGCCAATGGTAGTAGAGCCGCAGAGCGTCATGGAGCGTTGCTGAGGGAGCATCCGGGGGGATGGTGGGGATGGGGAGGGGGTTGCCTTGCTGAGAGACCCGGCTGTAGGCGATCGCCGTCTGGGGGTCGTCAGCGGCCGCTAAGGCGGCCACCTGTCGGCTCAGTTTCTCAGGCTGCCAACGGTCTCCCGGCTGAATCCAGGTGATCAGCTCTCCCCGACTCTGGGCCACGGCTTGCTCCAGTGCCGTTAAATTGCCAGTTGGGGAGGGTTCAACCCAGCGCAGTCGGGAGTCGAGTTGCTCTGAGTCGAGTTGCTCTGAGTCGAGTTGCTCTGAGGCGTTGCCCGTTTCCCCCGCTCCGATGCAAATGAGTTCAAACTGTTGATAGGTTCCCGCCAGAACTGACTCCAGACTGGCTCGGGTTTCGGCGGAGTCTAGGTCTGTCGGGAACGCGGTGCAGATTACAGAAACGAGGGACATGAATCGTCAACACTGGGAGAGGGATAGGCAGACACGCAGGTCTTAGAGGACAGGATACAGCGGTTATAGCCTATCATCAGCGTGAACGAAGCGGAATCAACATCAGGACCGAACCCGTCCATGCTAACACTGATACGGCAATTGCTAGCCCAGTTACCAGACTTACCCCCCATACCGACAGCGAGCGCAGGTGTGCACTGACAGCTTC
>NZ_JAWOCL010000292.1:0-13201 GCF_046483825.1 Sodalinema sp. | reverse complement strand
CGTGGTAATCCCGAACGCTTTAACCGCCACGACTCCCAGGAGGTTTCCAATTTTCGGAGAACCTGCTGAAGAACCTGAGCGTTGACCGTCTTGAGCCGAGGAAATTCCATCTTGGCAGCGGTCAAACGCTTAGCCTGAACGTGGTAGTTAGGAAATGGTGTATCGGCTGGCAAGATGAACTCCTGCCGTATCGAACAAGCATTCACCCGAGACTTGCGGGAATTTAGCCAGTCTTTGCGTTCCCGCAGCGCAAAATTCCAGACCTTGCGACACACATCCAGAATGTGTTCAATCTCTGAAACCTGCGCCGCAGTTGGCTCTAGCTTAAATTCCCACGTCATGTTTAGCATATCTAAACTGTAGCAGATATTTTGTAGGTTGCTTTCCTTGGTCGCGCTTCGCAGTACTCCAGCCAAGCTTTTAGCTATGGCTGGAGTACTGCGAATAATCTGGATAGAATGGCGTATGGTGGGTTGGCGGGTCTCGTCGATGCCACAAGCCGTTCCATTCTACTTCTCGTACTATGTCACTGGAAAATCTGCAACCTGCTCCCAAGGCCAAAGTCATGGTCTATCTTCCTTACTATAAGACCAATAATCAGCGTAGTGCGCTGCCCTTAGCCATTGGGCTGTATGAGAAGGGAAATCTCGAAGGGGAACGCCGCATCGAGGGGGGCAAGAATATTCCCTTCGTCGCCACCTGGAATGTGTCGAGTCTTCCGGCTGATCCAACCCGCTGTCGCTTGCAGTTCGATGGCAATGCGGACTTGAGCTATGAGACGACGATGGCCAATTATGAATTTATTAATTTTGTGATCGAACTGCTGATTATCTTTAAGAAGTACCGAGTTGTGGACTTCTCGAAGGGATTTTACCACAAACTGTTAGATGTGGATGAATAGTCCCTGATGGCGGTCAGACCTGGAAACGAAGGACCTGTGACTGAGTGGATTCGCGTTGGCCCCGAACGGAGAAATTCGGGGAAGGTCACTCTTGATACAGTTACTATGAAGTTTGACGGCTCACAGTAGATCGAACCGATCGAACATTGAACACAGTGAAGGTGAGTTGTGTCAACAGCCATCTCACAGCATGGAAAAGGAGTGTCTAGCGTGTCGAACCCCCCAAAATATCTAATCGTTGGGTCGATTGAACCCTGTAGTGGTAAAACATCTAGTCTGTTGGGGCTAGCTCGTCAACTACGTCAGCGGGGTCTGGAATTTGCCATTGGCCAACCGTTGGTTCCCGCCGTGAGTCTTTCGGACTCGCCTGAGTTGAATGAGGCGGAAGTGGACTTTGTGGCTCAACAGCTACAACTGAGCGGCGATCGCGTCCAAGCCCCGGTTCTGACTCTCTCGCCAGACCGGTTAGCCAAACGGCTACAAGGACGGGATACAACGGATTACACTCAACAGGTTCGGGATTTACCCAGTCCGGATGTGGAGTTGGTGGTTTGGGAAGGGCCGACGAGCTTATCGGAAGGACGAAGTTTTGGCCTGGCCTTACCGCAAATGGCTGAGTTGGTCGATGCGGGTGTGTTACTGGTGATTCGCTATCACTCGATGTTAACCATTGATCGGGTGTTGTCGGCGAAGGCTCAGTTGGGCGATCGCCCCTTGGGGGTCATCCTCAATAATGTGCCGCTTGGGGAGTTGGATGAGGTTCAGTCTCGGGTGCAGCCCTTTCTCGAAGAGTCTGGCATTACGGTGGTGGGAGTTTTACCTCATAGTGCCTTGCTACGCAGTGTCAGCGTCGAGGATGTGGTTAGAAACCTCAAGGCTGAGGTGTTATGCGGTAAGGAACGGCTGGATTTGATGATTGAGAGCATCCAGATTGGGGCCATGAGTGTTAACTCGGCGGTGAAGTATTTTCAACAAAGTCTCAATACGGCGATTGTTACTGGGGGCGATCGCACGGATATTCAGTTGGCGGCCCTGGAAACGGCAACGCACTGTCTCATCCTCACGGGCCATCACTTGACTCCGAGTGATTTAGTCCTCAATCGCGCCGAGGAAGTCGAAATTCCCGTGATCTCTGTCGAACGAGACACCTTAACCACCGTCGAGATTCTCGATGCCATGTTCGGACGCACCCCCGTCCGGGAACCGATGAAGCTTGACTACATCTATCAGATGGCTCAGGAGCATTTGAATGTTGAGCGACTCTTGCAGATGTTGGAGTTGGGGAACCCAGGCTAGGGAAGAGAAACAAGCTAGGGGTGGCCCCTAGGGGCCGCCCGGTTTCTGGCCGGTCAACGCTCAGCCTAAAATTAACTCTCCCCCGGTTCTTCCCCGCAAAAGCGTTCTGTCTGTTACAATACTTGCGTCGTTCAGTTCCCGTCGTACTGTCTTTGAGTCAAACTACAGAGACTTCCGAGAAAGTTGACGTTTTCCTACAAGAGCTAGCTGCGATTCAGCAGTCTGGCTCCAAACGCATCGCGATTCTCGGGTCGCGTCATGTTCCTATCACTCATCAACATCTAATTGAGGTGATGAGTTATGCCCTAGTCCTGGGAGGGAATCGCTTGATTACCTCGGGGGCAACGGGGACCAATTCTGCTGCGATTCGCGGAGCTATGCGTGCTGATCCCAATCAGTTAACGGTGATTCTTCCTCAAAGCTTGAAACGTCAGGCCAATGAGTCACGCAAACAACTTGAGCAAGTCATGCATCTGGTGGAACATCCAGAACATGATGAGTTGTCGTTGGCTGAAGCAAGTGCCAATTGCAATTTGGAGATTATTAGCCGCTGTCAGCAATTGATCTGTTTCGCCTTCCATGATAGCCATACCCTGCTGCAAACCTGTCGGGATGCGGAAGACCAGCGTAAGATTGTGACGCTGTTTTATTTCGATTGATGCCTCTGCGGGGAATGTCTTGATGTTAAGAGAATGGTCTGATTCGCTGATCTTGTTGTTGGCGATCGCCGTCGCAGCTGTTCTGATCTATTTGCCCTATCTTTGGGTTGGCTATGCTCGCGTTCAGGTGGGATATGATTTAGCTGCCCCTCGGGCCATGTTCGATCGCCTCCCGGCTTATGCACAACGGGCAACTTGGGCGCACCAAAACTCGTTTGAGACGTTCCTCCCGTTTACGGCGGCGGCCTTGATGGTCTATGTCACGGAGGCCGGCTCTTCGACGACCACTTGGGCGGCTGTTGTGTTTCTGGTGGCTCGTTTTCTCTATAGCGTCTGTTATATTGGCAACTTACCGCTGTTGCGATCGGCATCGTTCGTGGTGGGAAGTCTCGCCACGTTGGTGCTGTTTGCTCTAGGATTGCAAGGCGCGGGTCTAGGTCATGGCCTTTAAAATTGTTTAAAATTGTCTTTGATATGGGCTAAGCGTTCTGATGCAGCCAGTCTAACGAGGATTGGCTCGAAACTCGTTGCATCCCCAAGTCGGCACAGTCGGCGAAGGCGGCATCAGCCCCCTCGCTGAAGTCGACGACCCCAGGAATCACAACCGGGGAGGTACAGTCTTCGAGAAGATAGATTTTTTGGGCCATTGTTTCGGGATTTTGGGGATGGCGATCGCGAATTTCTTGCCCTAAATCCCGCACCGTCCAGGCCACACAATGACTTTTAGCCTGTCCTGCAATAATGAGCTGATCAAAGCTCAACAGATGCTCGATTAAAGCCGTATTGGTCTCGGCGATCGCGGTCCCATCGGCCATCGTTTGTACCTCCGGTTTTAGCACTGAATAATTTTCCGTGAGAGGGTGCATTCCTTTGAGTTCATAGCGTGTTGGACTGCGACGCACCAAACTATGAACAAAACAGGCTTCCTCAACGGCGGCCACTAAACTATGACCAATGCCGCCGGTCATACCATGATACGCCCAAATTGTCAAGGGATATTTGCTCTCTTGAGTCAGTTGCCGTGCATAGTGCCGTGCATAGGCATCAGGGTCAATGTCAAGGGGCAACATCGGCACAATCTCAGGATTAATGCGCCAGGTTCCGGCCTCAATATCCGCCAGTTCTAGGGTACTCATCGGAGCGGGATGCTCACCAGCATCATTCACCCAAAACGCCGGATGAAAAATCTGTAAGGCGCTGTGAGTGTCCATCGTGGCAATAATCTCAGTGATGTCTCCCAGATGACGATAAATCAACTCACAAAGCCGTTGATTATCCTCCACAGCCCCCCGGCCACTACGTCCCCCCACAAATAACTCAAAACCGGGAATACAAAAGGTATTTTGTACATCAATTAACAGCAGTCCCAGCCGCCGTTGATCCTCGCTAGCAGGACGGATCTGCTGCTGCTGTTGCCAAGTTTTAGCATCTTGGGCGCGATCGCCGTAAGGAACTCGCCAAACCTCACCAACCGTTTCCCGATTAAACCAAGAAGGATACATAACTAATAAATCGCAAATCGTAAATCGTTCACAATTGCGGAAATGTCAATACATTACTCTTAATTCCGCAAAACCCAGCCCTTCAGCCAAGATGCTGAAAAACTGGGTTTTGCAAAACGAAACGGTCGCTTAGAGCTGTTTCACTTCAGCCACAAGTTTCGAGACCATATCCTTGGCAGAGCCAAATAACATCATGGTTTTGTCGCGGTAGAACAACTCATTATCCACCCCAGCAAAACCAGTACTGAGACCCCGTTTGATGACGATCGCGTGTTTAGCGCGATCGACCTGAATAATCGGCATCCCATAAATGGGGCTGTCTTTCTCAGTTTGGGCCGACGGATTCACCACATCATTAGCGCCAATAACCAACGCCACATCCGTTTCCTCAAACTGAGGATTGATGTCATCCATATCATAGAGCGCATCATAGGGAACATTGGCTTCAGCCAGTAGCACATTCATATGTCCCGGCATCCGTCCAGCGACGGGGTGAATCGCATACTTAACCTCAACCCCCATTTTGTCCAACTGATCGGCCAGCTCACGAATCGAATGTTGAGCTTGAGCCACCGCCATACCATAGCCCGGCACAATCACCACAGAGCGAGCATAGCCGAGCATCATGGCGCATTCTTCGGGGTCAATGTTGCGAACCACTTTATCCCCTTGACTGCCACCACCACCGGCCGCAGCGGTACCGCCGCCTTCTCCGGTTCCGAAGGCCGCAAACAAGACATTCGTCAGAGAGCGGTTCATGCCTTTACACATGATCACCGTGAGAATGATCC
Organism: Sodalinema sp.; assembly: GCF_046483825.1. NCBI lineage: Bacteria > Bacillati > Cyanobacteriota > Cyanophyceae > Oscillatoriales > Oscillatoriaceae > Sodalinema > Sodalinema sp. The sequence continues at coordinate 8,052 of NZ_JAWOCL010000292.1, read as the reverse complement.
CCGATGCACCGACTAAGGCCCCGGCGATGATGAGCATATTGTTCATCACCACAAACCCCGCCGCACTAGCCGCTAAGCCAGAAAAGGAGTTCAACAGGGAGATGACCACTGGCATATCGCCGCCGCCAATGGGGATCACAAACATAATCCCGAGGACGAGGGAAATGGCCACTAAGCCCAAAAACAGGGAGGGCGTAGGAGAGGTGGCCACTAGGTAACCACTACCAATCAGGAAACTCGCCAGCAAGGCCGCATTAAAGGGCTGTTGCAGGGGAAAAGTAATCGGAGATCCCGAAATCAAGCCCTGAAGTTTGGCAAAGGCAATCAGGGAGCCGGTAAAGGTGACGCCACCAATGAGAATCCCTAACATCACCGTGATCGTCGAAGCCGCATTTGGCTCAGCGGTGAGGTCAAAGTAATGCCAAAACTCAGCCATCGCCACCAGGGCCGACGCTGCCCCCCCTAAGCCGTTAAAGAGTCCCACCAGTTGGGGCATGGAGGTCATGGCCACCTTTTGGGCCGTGATCGCGCCAATCACCGAACCGATGGCAATCCCCACCAGAATCATTTGGTGATTGAGAACTTGGCGATCGAGCAGTGTAGCGACGATCGCCACCAACATGGCGATCGAGGCTAGACGATTCCCTTGACGAGCTGTTGCCGGTGAACCGAGGCGTTTCAAGCCCACGAAGAACAGGGATGCGGCAACTAGATAACTCAGTTGAATGCCAGTTGGCAAAAAGTCGCTCATGCTTTAGCCTCTTTTTTCTTGAACATTTGCAGCATACGGTCTGTGACGAGGAAACCGCCGACGACATTAATGGTGGCGAAGACAACGGCCACCAAGCCGAGAATGACGGTGACGTTCCAATCGCGATCGCCCGCCACAACGATGGCCCCTAACAGCGCAATCCCAGAAATGGCATTCGCGCCAGACATGAGGGGAGTATGCAGGGTTGGCGGAACCTTATTGATGACCTCGAATCCGGCGAAGGATGCGAGGACGAAGATAAACAATGCAGCAATAATCGGATCAGTCATATCAAAGGTCCTATGGGAGAGTCAAATTAGGATTGAGCAAGACGAAACTCGCTAGGCGACCGACGTGGCACCGAGAGCCTGGCGTACCCGCTCATTACGAATTTCACCCTTAAAGGTGACACAAGTGGTGTCGGGAATATCATCCTCAAAATCCAGGTTGAGCTGATCGTCGTTGATCAAGTAGTCCAAGAAGGTTGAGATATTCTTGGCATACATCTGGCTGGCGTGAACGGGCATCGATGAGGGTAAGTTCACCGGGCCGATGAGGGTGACGCCATGACGGACGACATTGGCCCCGGCTTCGGTCCCTTCACAGTTGCCGCCCTGTTGTGCCGCCAAATCGACCACAACCGATCCCGGACGCATCCGGGCAATCATGTCATCGCTGATGATGCGAGGCGCTTTTTTGCCGGGAACTTGGGCGGTGGTGATGACCACATCGGCTTGGGCGACACTGTTGGAGATGGCCTCTTGGGTTTTCTGTTTCGAGGCTTCCGAGATTTCTTTGGCGTAGCCTCCCTTGGCGACGGTGTCTTCTTCGAGTTCAACTTCGACGAATTTGGCCCCGAGACTTTGCACCTCTTCTTTGACGGCGGGCCGGATATCGAAGGCTTCGACGACCGCCCCGAGACGACGGCTGGTGGCGATCGCCTGTAGGCCCGCGACCCCAGCCCCAACGATAAACACTTTCGCCGGGCGGATGGTTCCGGCGGCGGTGGTGAGCATGGGGAAGAATTTGGGTAAGGCTGAGGCGGCCACCAAGACGGCCTTGTAGCCGGCTACCCCCGCTTGAGACGACAGAGCATCCATGCTCTGGGCGCGACTGGTGCGGGGAATCAACTCCATGCTGAGAGCCGTGATGCCCCGTTGGGCGATCTGCTGCATGAGTTCAGCATTGGCGAGAGGGTTAAGAAAACTAATCAGCGTGGTGTCCGGACTGAGGCGATCGACTTCCTCAGGACTGGGCGGGGACACTTTTAACAGTACATCGTTCCCCTGCCAAATTTGACTGGGATCGGAGACAATCTTGGCACCGGCGGCTTCATAGGCCGAGTCCGGGAAGAAGGATCCTTCACCGGCTCCGGCTTCGATAGAGATATCGAGTCCTTTTTTGGCTAACCGAGCCACGATATCGGGAATGAGTGCCACTCGGCGCTCCCCGACCTCGATTTCTTTGGCAACTGCAACTTTCATAAAGACTCCTCTACGGGTTTAATGCTGCGATTTTAGCGGCGGGATGACTTGACGATCAGTTCGCGATAACCAAATTGATGCGACAAATGATGCAGCCCGTGATACGACCGGAGACTTATGAGCTAAGGATAGCTTGCCTGCCGCTGAGGGACAGGGACGCGATCGTATCTGCTTCTATCTACTGGGAATGGTAGATCAATCTCTATAAACTGGCACAGGCTCTTTAACTTGTCTTAAGACCAACCGTAATACTAAAAGACGGCTGACCACATCCTGAAGGGTCTAAAATGTCAGGTGATTGGCCTCGTTTTGAGGCGTATTTCCCGAAGACCGTTGGCATTTTAGCGTCTGATTCCTTACTGTAAATGCCGCTGTTGGCCAGCGGTTCTGGGCGATCGCGCCCACAGAACCCAATCTCTCCAATCCTTTGGGGAGCATGACTTGGGGCGTTGGTCTGTCCCGGTTAGACGCGGGGAAAGGCGATCGCCTCTCTTGTGAACTATCATGACAGTTGAGTCGGGTTTTGATACATTCGTTAACACTGTAAAAAAACGATCGCATGACCCCGACTCGTCACGCCAGCATTGTGATCTAGCGTTGCGATCTAAATACTTAGGAGTCCTTATGAAACGTTGGTTATCTGCGAGTCTGATCATTGGAGCCTTAGCCGTTGCCGCTCCCCCCGAGGTGACGGCCCAGGGGTTACCAGGATTTACCCTGTTTGGGGGGCCACGGCGGGAAAATCAACTGGGGTTTCGGCTTGACTACGGCACGACTGGACATCCTCGCGATCGCTATCGTCTGCGGATTCCGGCCGAGAAGATGGATTTTGCCGTCAACCAGCTCTCCATCACCTACCCGGACTATTACAACGGCGACTTTGACATGAGCCTAAACCCCGATCGCGATCCCGATCGCCAACCGGTCCAGGTGCGCGTCCGAGAAAACGGCGATTATGAGGTCATCGCCCTCGAAGATGTGATTTGGGATCAAGAGAACCAGGTCATTGAAATTTACCCGATTGAGCCAATCGCAGCGGGGAATGATGTCGAAATCGTCTTCTCCAACGTCCGTAACCCTCGCTTTGGCGGGATGTACTACTTCAATGCACGGGTATTTAGTCCTGGGGATCTCCCCATGGCTCGCTATCTGGGCACTTGGGTGTTAAACATTAGCCCCCGCTAACCTCACGGATGACCGAGCCGCCCAAGCCGCGAAAATAGCCAATCCCCTCAAACAGCCCGAGGAATTTGATGTAGAATGGTAAACTGCATGTTTGTCAACTACAATCTCAACCCATGACCAAACGAACTTTTGGCGGAACCGTCCGCAAACGCAAACGGACCTCTGGCTTCCGCGCTCGGATGCGCATTAAAACCGGCCGGCGCGTGATTAACTCTCGTCGTCGCAAAGGACGGGCTCGGCTCTCCGTTTAGACTCTCGGTGCTACCTCAAGCTCACCGACTTCGCCATTGGAAAGACTTTCAAACGGTTTATCAGCGTGGCCAGCGGACTCGCAGCCGAGTTCTGGGACTGCGGGCCTATCGCGCCGACGACCGAGTCCATGAGGGGAACAGCATTGCTCAAGTTCCCCCAACTCGTTTTGGCATCAGTGTCGGCCGTAAAATCAGTAAAAAAGCCGTTGTCCGCAATCGAATTAAGCGATGCCTTCGGGCCGCATTGAGAGCGTTACTGCCCCGAGTCCGTCCCGGTTGGGACGTGATTATCATCGCCTATCCCGACGCCAAAGAGTGCAATTCACGACACTTTCTGCAAGAATTAGAGCAGTTGTTGGCAAGAATCGAGGTACTCAATGGGCATTCGTGAGGAAGTCTTTTATGAAGGAGGTCCCCATATCGGCGACCTCATTTTCAATATCTTAATTGGCTTAACGGTCATTGGCTTGCCCCTAACCGTCGGGGCCGTCATCCGCGCCCTCTGGCTACGGTTTCGGATTACGAACCGTCGTCTGTCGGTGACGGGAGGCTGGATGGGGCGCGATCGCACCGATGTGGTCTACTCAGAAATTCGCAAAATTGTCACCGTTCCCCGAGGCTTCGGACTCTGGGGCGATATGGTTCTAACCCTACAAGGCGGGAGCCGACTCGAACTGCGAGCCGTCCCTCAATTTCGAGAGGTGTACAATTACATTCAAGAGCATTTGTCCCCCGAAGCCCAACAAGTCAGTGGCTCTCTAGGACAATAATCCCTAAACCACGACTTTCCGATTGGCTCAGATTGACGATATCACCGCGCAGAAATTGGCGTAAAACGTAATGGATTTTGGTGTTGGTTTTCTCTCCAATAACGTAATGCTGCCGATCCTAGATTTATTCTATGGGATCGTGCCGAGCTACGGACTGGCAATTGTTGCCCTAACCCTCGTGATCCGATTCGCGCTTTACCCCCTAAGCGCTAAATCGATCCGCAGTATGCGTCGGATGCGAGTTGCGCAACCGGCCATGCAAAAACGAGTTAAAGAAGTTCAAGAACGATATAAAGATGATCCGGCGAAACAGCAGGAAGAAATGAGTGCTGTTTACAAGGAATTTGGCAATCCCCTGGCAGGCTGCTTACCAATTTTGGTACAAATGCCGGTGTTATTTGCCCTATTTGCGACGTTACGAGGATCGCCGTTTGCTGACATCGGTTACCCGGTGGAGTTAGAAATTTTCCCTCGGGAACAGATCGAGCGCATTCAACCCCAGGTGTACACCAGCGATCCCAAAAATATCTATGTTACCGATGGCGTTCACCGCAAAATCGCAGCGGTGTTACCGGCCGGAAATCGCCTCGTCGTGGGAGAAAAAACTCACTTAGAGTTTCAATCCTTAGACGGAACACCTTTGCAACAACTGCTTCAGGATTATGACAACCCCGATGTGCAACCGCAATGGCAAATCAAAGACGGTGAAAATCGGGTTGCGATCGCCGAAGATGGCACCTTAGAGGCCCTACAACCGGGCAAAGTGACCTTAGAAGGGAAAATTCCTGGATTAGCGGCGAATAAAGGCTTCCTGTTTATTCAGGCCCTCGGTCGAGTCGGTGCGACCGGCGACAATGGAGAAATCCACTGGGATATCGTGGGGATGGTCCTGTTTTTTGGTCTGAGTCTATATCTTAACCAGATCCTCTCAGGACAAGGGCAAGATAGTAATGCCAATCCCCAGCAACAAACCATTAGTAAGCTCACCCCTGTGATCTTCTCCGGGATGTTTCTGTTTTTCCCACTTCCGGCTGGGGTGTTGATGTATATGGTGGTGGCTAACATCTTCCAAACCCTGCAAACCTTTATCCTGTCTCGGGAACCCCTACCTGAGAATCTGCAAAAAATTGTGGATGCTCAAGAGAAAGCCAAAGCGAAAGATGGATCTCGCCAAGAGTTACCGTTTGAGCCGAAACGCAAGAAAAAAGCTGGCCAGTCTTAAACCGATGAGTTGGGCCAAAAACCTGTTCCGAGCGCCGGGACAGGTTTTGCTGCGGCTGGGAAGGGGTTTGATAGGATGACAACAGATGTTATGGCGTTGATGGCGATCGCCTCAGCCGAGTCATCACAGTTTGGGAGGACTTGACAATGGAACCGATTTATGTTCCATCACTACTCAAAGCACCAGAAAAAACCGAGGTCATTGACTTTAAGCAGTTTATCGCGGAGTTGGAGACCTTGATGCCGGTGCAGGGGACGATATCCGTGAGCCATCAGGGAACCTACTTGCAGGTTGCGGCCACCATCGAGGCGATCGTGACCTTGACCTGCGATCGCTGCTTACAAAACTATAACCACCGCCTGAACGTCTCCCCCGACGAGGTGATCTGGCTCGATGTCAACGCCGATCGCACCGATGATTTACCCCTCGAACAAGAAGTCCTCAGCGAAGAACTGATCGAAAGCCTCCATCCCGAGGGAACCTTCGATCCCGAAAATTGGCTCTACGAACAACTCTGTCTAGCACTTCCCCACCGCAAACTCTGTCGTCAAGACTGCGACGGTATTGAGGTGGACACCACCACACCACCGCCAATCGATCGCCGCTGGGCCGCTTTGCAAGATCTCCAAGGAAAACTTCCGAGTGAGCCAACTCCCTAAAACATGAGCTTTAAAGACGAATTTGAACTGCTGCTACGAGCGCGTTACCCGATTCTCTACATTTCCACCCTGGAAGAAGAACGAGTCGAAGCCAGTATTCGCCAATCGGCTCAAAGCCAAGGTAATCGTGCCGTCTATATCTGGGATTTTGTCGAGGGGTATCAGGGTAACGCCAACGATGCCGGTAAAGCCCAACGCAATCCCCTGCAAGCCCTCGAACAGGTGGAAAAACTACCCGCCAATGCCCCGGCTATCTTTATTTTGCGCGACTTTCATCGCTTCCTCGATGATATTTCCATCTCGCGCAAATTACGCAACTTAGCCCGCTTACTCAAGTCTCAACCCAAAAACTTGGTGTTGCTGGCCCCAAATGTCACCATTCCTGAAGATTTAAGCGAAGTCTTGACGGTGATGGAGTTTTCCCTGCCAACGGGAGAGGAAATTCGCCGGGAAATTGAAGGACTCTTATCCTCGACGGGCCGTCCCTTGGGCGATCGCCTCCTCGATGAAATGGTGCGATCGTGTCAGGGACTGTCATTAGAGCGGATTCGTCGGGTTCTGGCCCGGGCCATCGCCAGCCACGGCCAACTCGAACCCGAAGACGTTGACCTGATCCTCGAAGAAAAACGCCAAACCATCCGCCAAACCCAAATCCTAGAATTTTACGGGGCCACCGAAGAAATTAGCGATATTGGCGGCTTAGATAATCTCAAAGATTGGTTGCTGCGACGAGGAGGCGGATTCTCAGAAAAAGCCCGCGAGTATGGCCTGCCCTATCCCCGAGGTCTGCTGCTGGTGGGGATTCAGGGAACCGGGAAGTCTCTCAGTGCCAAGGCGATCGCTCATCACTGGCATTTACCCCTCTTGCGGTTAGATGTGGGGCGACTGTTCGCGGGCCTCGTGGGAGAATCCGAATCCCGCACCCGTCAGATGATTCAAGTCGCCGAGGCCCTGGCCCCCTGTATTCTCTGGATTGATGAAATTGACAAAGCCTTCGCCGGCCTCGGTGGAAAAGGAGACGGAGGAACCACCAGTCGTGTCTTCGGCACCTTTATTACTTGGTTAGCCGAGAAAGACTCCCCCGTGTTTGTCGTAGCCACAGCCAACGATATTCAGGTTTTACCGCCTGAAATGTTGCGCAAAGGTCGTTTTGATGAAATTTTCTTTGTCGGTTTACCCAGCCAAGCCGAACGACGGGAAATCTTTGCCGTACATCTATCCCGCTTACGACCCCATAACCTGGCCAACTACGATCTCGATCGCCTGGCCTATGAAACCCCCGATTTCTCCGGGGCCGAGATCGAACAGATGATTGTCGAAGCCATGCACATTGGCTTTAGTCAAAATCGTGACTTTACCACCCAAGATATCCTAGAAGCCGCCAGCCAAATTGTGCCACTGGCTCGCACCGCTCAAGAACAAATCCAGTTTCTCCAAGACTGGGCCACCTCCGGGAAAGCGCGTTTAGCCTCCCGTCGGAGCAGTCTATCGAGTCGTATCCAAGGACAACTACGGGGTGAGTCATAACCACCCGTTTTTCCCATGAATCTGTCCAATTTAGCCAAATTTATTCTCGGGTTTACCCTGGCCATCGCCCTCACCTTAGGCGGGGCGGTCGCCGCCTCCCTCTATCTGGTGGCCCGCTTAACGGCATTGGCCCCCAAACCCGAGGTTGATAGCCCCCAAGCCCCCACCCCCACCCCCGCCAGGACAACCCCCACCCCACAAGC